>DATISK010000259.1:0-2260 GCA_035581545.1 Ornithinimicrobium sp.
TCCAGGTCTTCGGCATGGTCCACGGCGTGGTGTTCCTCGCCTACTGCCTGGCCACCGTGGTGGTGGCCGTCGACCAGCGCTGGCCCCTGCGCCTCCTGGTGGCCGGCCTGGCCTGCGCCGTGCCGCCGTTCGAGACGGTCCCTATCGAGCGGACCGCCGACCGGCGGGGCGCGCTGGGCACCTCCTGGCGGCTGGTGGCCGAGGAGCCGGCCGGCCCGCTCGAGCGGCTCGTGGCCTGGCTGCTGCGCCACCCCGCCCGCGGCCTCGCCGCCGGTGCCGTCGGCGTCGCCGCCCTCACCGGCGTCGCGCTGCTCGTCGGCCCGCCCGCCGGCTGACCTGGCGTCCGGACGCCCCCGCTCATGTAACGCGGGGTTAACCAGACCGACCAAGCGCTATTGCGCGGTGTCAGTGTGGGTAACCCCGCGTTACATGACCCAACGGGTCAGCGCGTGCCCGTCCGCAGCGCCGTCCAGGTGTTCGGGGCGGCCACGCCGGACACCGTGATGCCGACCCGCGCCTGGTAGGCCCGGAGCGCCTTGTCGGTCGGGCCGGTGAAGACGCCGGTCACCTCGAGCTGGGCGCCCTTGCTGGCGGCGTTGAGCGCGCGCTGGACGCGGCGCACCTCCGGCCCGGCCGAGCCGAACTTCACGATCGCGCGCGGACCGGCGGCGACGAGGGTCATCCACGCGGTGCGGGTGAAGACGTCGGAGGTGGGCAGGCCCCGCTGGTCCTGCCAGGCGTGCACGGCCTCGATCGTGTTGGGGGAGTAGGCCCCGCTCAGCTTCCCGTCGTACACGCCCTTCTCCGTGAGCAGGCACTGCAGCGCCCGGACCCGGTCGGTGGCGGTGGTGGCGGGCTTGACCGGCTTGTAGTTGGTGAGGTCGACCGGGACGCCGTCGCAGTGGGTCTCGGGTGCGGCCCAGGAGCCCTTGCCGAGGTCGAGGTAGTTGCTGTCGATGTTGATCCGGACGCCGCCCCAGGTCTCGTCGTGGCCGCCCCGGTACTGCTTCACCCGTCCACCGGGCCGCCAGCCGTCCTCGCGGATGTAGGAGGAGCTGGTGTTGGCGACCCCGTCCCAGCGGGCCAGCCAGATCGCGTCGGGCATGACGTAGGCCTGGGGCCGCTCCACCCGGGCGTCGTCGAGCGCCTTGATGCCCGAGCCGACGCTGGAGTAGACGCCGGACACGTAGTCGAGCTCGTGCAGCTTGGTCGTCCACGCGCTGAGGAAGGACAGCGCCGACTCCCGGCAGTGCCGGTTCGTGTGGTCGAAGCCCTCGAGGTCGTACCAGAGGGTGCTGCCGGGGACGATCCCCAGCTTCTTCGCGGCGGCCACCGCGCTGACGGCCTCGGCGCGGCCCTGGCGTCGGGCGGGGCGGTACTTCCCGGCCTTGCCCGGCCTGGGAATGATCGTCTCGTCGTCGCCGTACCGCGGGAACCGGGTGCTGCAGGAGGCCTGCGGCCCCAGGGTGATCGGCAGCAGGCGCCAGCCCTTGCGCAGCTGGGTGCTGATCCAGTCCGTGGTCAGGTTGGGCTGGCTGCGGCAGGCCCGCGAGTCCCCGGAGATGTAGATGCCGACGGAGAGGAACGGCGAGTGCTTGAGCCAGGCGTTCATCGCCTTCTGGGTGGGCGCCAGGCACTGGTCGAAGCCGTAGCCGGTGAAGCTGCCCGGCGTGACCACGTTGTCGGCCGCTGCCGGGGCGGGGGTGCCGAGGATGCCGAGCAGGCCGGCGAGGAGGCCGAGGATCGCGGCGAGGGGGCGGGCAACCGGGCGGGAC
Source organism: Ornithinimicrobium sp. (assembly GCA_035581545.1). Classification (GTDB taxonomy): domain Bacteria; phylum Actinomycetota; class Actinomycetes; order Actinomycetales; family Dermatophilaceae; genus Ornithinicoccus. The sequence continues at coordinate 1,776 of DATISK010000259.1, forward strand.
ATGGGGGATCTCCAGGGGAAGGCGTCGGGCCGTCGTGGCCGAGTCACCATAACCCCAGCAATCACACCAGTAACAGGATGCGCCGTGAACTACTGCCCTGTATTTCCCCACGAAGCGGCAGGAATTCGGCTTCGAGGTGGCAGAAACTCCGGCGGTGACCCGGGAGAAACTGCCACCTCGGACCGGAGAACCTGCCACCTCGTGGGGGTCGGTAGATTGGCACCCGTGGCTGAGACCCCCCGCATCGCCCTGGACACCGTCACCGCTGCCGCCGAGGACCCCCGTCGAGTCCAGCCCTGGGCGGAGCTCGGGCTCAAGCCCGACGAATACCAGCAGATCCGCGAGATCCTGGGCCGCCGGCCAACCTCCAGCGAGCTCGCCATGTATTCGGTCATGTGGAGCGAGCACTGCTCCTACAAGTCCTCCAAGGTCCACCTCAAGCAGTTCGGCGAGATCCCCCAGGAGACGCCGATCGGCACGATGCT
>DATISK010000260.1:0-11779 GCA_035581545.1 Ornithinimicrobium sp.
TGGACACGATCGAGGTGGCCTGCTGGTCCGCGCGCACCCGCCGCACCGCCTCCCGGTTCCCCGGCGGCCAGACGGTGGAGGTGCGCGGGAGCCTGCGCCGGCGGGTCTTCGGAACGGGCGGCGGCCGGGCCTCGCGCTACGAGGTGGAGGCCGCCGCCGTGCGTCGGGTGCGGCCGGGGTGAGGCCTAGTCTGGGTGCATGACGCTCACCCCACGGATCCACGTCGAGGGGCCGTCGCGGCTCGTCGCCTACGACTTCGGCGCCCACCTCGCCGAGTGGGCCGTCGACGGGGTGCCCGTCGTCTGGCTCAGCGAGCACGCCGTCCTGGACGGTTCGAGACCCATCCGGGGCGGCGTGCCGATCTGCTACCCCTGGTTCGCGGACGGACCGCAGGGTGGCCTCAGCCCGAGCCACGGCCTGGTCCGGACGCGCACCTGGGCGACCGCCGAGGTCGAGGGCGAGGAGGTGTGGGCCTGGCGGATCGGCGCCGAGGACCTGGCCGGCGCACCGGGCGCGGAGCACCTGCCCGGGGACTTCCGCGCCCGGTATGCCGCCGCCCTCGGCCGGGGGGAGCACGGACCGGTCCTGGAGCTGACCCTGAGCGTGCACAACCCCTCCGAGGAGGACCAGGTCGTGGAGGTCGCCCTGCACACCTACCTGCACGTCGGGGACGTCCGCGAGATCGCGGTCCTGGGCCTGGAGGACGCCACCTACCTGGACAAGGTCACCGGCCGCCACGAGGTGCAGTCCGGCCCGCTGCGGCTGACCGGCGAGACCGACCGCGTCTACGACCGCAGCGGCCCCGTGGTCGTGGAGGACCGCACGGCCCTGCGGGCGATGCACGTCCTCCCCCGGGGCGCCGCCCAGACCGTGGTGTGGAACCCGTGGGCCCAGAAGGCCGCCGGGCTCGCTGACCTGGGGGACGAGGAGTGGCTGCGCTTCGTCTGCGTGGAGACGGCCGCCCGCGGCGAGCGGGCCCTCGACCTGCGGGCCGGGACCACCGTCGCGGTCGGGGACGACATCGTGCTGTCCTCCGCCGTCGACGGGCTCGGATGAGGACCGGGCGGGGCGCTCGGGACGCGACCCACCGCCCGTCGGATGCGAGACTAGGTCGGCGGCGACCGCCGCGAGACGAGCAACCAGGAGTGGGGATGCCTGATCCGGACCTGCACACGGAGACCAGCGAGGTGTCCTCGGAGAACGTGCCGGTGGAGGAGGCCGCGGACGAGACGGGGCACCGCCCTCCCACCGTCCCCGGGAGCCAGCAACCACCCCTCGGCAGGCCCGAGGAGACGACCAACGTCGGCGTGGACCGCGGCCAGATCATCGGGGTGGGGATGAAGGCCGTCGCCGACTGGAGCCTGCGCTTCCTCTTCGTGTCCGCAGCCCTGTGGGTGCTGTGGTGGATCCTGGGCAAGGTCTGGGTGGGTGTGCTGCCGATCATCCTGGCCCTGATCGTCTCCACCGTCCTGTGGCCGATCGTGGCCTTCCTGCGCGGCAAGGGGGTCAACCCCGCCGTCGCCACCATCCTGACCCTGCTGTTCTCCTTCGGCCTGGTCGGCGGGGTCATCTCCTCCCTGGCCCCCTCGGTGGCCAGCCAGTCCCAGGAGATCTTCGAGCAGGCCTCCGACGGCATCGGCCAGGTCCGGGGCTGGCTCGACGGACCGCCCCTCAACCTCGACCAGACGCAGGTGGACCAGTACGTCGGAACCGCCGTCGACTGGCTGCAGGACCAGAGCGCCCAGGCCGCCACCTACCTGGCCAGCGGGGTGGGCGCCGTGGGGTCGGCCCTGATCACCCTGGCCATGGTGCTCGTCCTGACCTTCTTCTTCCTCAAGGACGGTCCGGCGTTCCTGCCGTGGCTGCGCCGCACCACCGGACGTCAGGCCGGCCGCCACCTCACCGAGGCGCTCACCCGGGTGTGGAACACCCTCGGCGGATTCATCCGCACCCAGGCCATCGTCAGCGCCGCCGACGCCGTGCTCATCGGGGCAGGTCTGCTCATCCTGCAGGTCCCGCTGGCGCTGGCCCTGGCCGTGCTCACCTTCTTCGGCGGGTTCATCCCGATCGTCGGTGCCGTCATCGCCGGCAGCCTCGCGATCCTCGTCGCCCTGGTGACCCAGGGGTTCACCACCGCCGTGTGGGTGCTCGTCCTCGTCCTGGCCGTCCAGCAGATCGAGGGCAACGTCCTGCAGCCGGCCCTGCAGGGCCGCAGCATGCAGATGCACCCCGGGATCATCCTGCTCGCCGTCGCGGGTGGTGGCACGCTCTTCGGCATCATCGGGGCGTTCCTGGCCGTGCCGGTGGCCGCGTCCGTGGTGGTGCTCCTGCGCTACCTCAGCGAGCAGGTCGACCTGCGCACCGGCGACCTGAGCGCCGACGACCTGGAGGTGACCACCCCGGAGGGGGCGGTGGCCGCGGCCCGCGCCGAGCACGAGGCACCGATCTTCCGTGCCCGGGCCGCCAAGGAGCACGAGCAGGACGAGCGCACCATCCAGCAGGTGGCGAGCGGGGGGCGCAGCCGACCTCGGCTCCCCCGACGGCGTCCGAGAGGGGCGACACGGGCCACCCGGCCGGGGAAGCGGGACGCTCCTCCCCCGCGCGAGGACGGTCCGGACCCCTCGGCGACCTGAGCCCGCCCGACGTCCGTCCCACGCAGAGGACCCACCACCCCGCACGGGGCGGTGGGTCCTCGTCGCTGACGGCGCGCCGACCCCAAGTCGGCGACCGGGTGTCAGCGGGTGGCGTCGTTGAAGCCGTCCTTGACGTTCTCGCCGGCCTTCTTGGCGCTGGCCGACATCTGGTCGCCCTTGCCCTCGGCCTCCATGCGCTCGTTGTCGGTGGCGTCGCCGACGCCCTCCTTGGCCTTGCCCTTGGCGTCCTCGGCGGCGTTCGAGATCTTGTCTCCCAGTCCCATGACGGTTCCTTTCGTGTGGACGGACGTACTCGTCCTACCCTGCCCCATCCTGGGGCGGGCGCAACTCGAGCCGCGCCTGCCGGGTCCGGCCGCCGGGCGTGTGGCACGCTCGCCCCATGACCTCCGCCCCCGGCGTGGTGCGCGCCGATCCCGAGCTCGAGCGGACCCGGGCACACCAACGGGCCTGGGGGTGGTACGACTGGGCCAACTCGGCCTACGTCACCACCACCGGCACGGTGCTCATCAGCCCCTACCTGACCGCGCTGGCGCGGGCCGACGCCTGCCCGGGCCTGACGGCGGGGCAGACCTGCGACGAGCGGCTGTCCATCCTCGGTCTCCCGGTGGCGGTGGGGTCGCTGGCCCCCTACACGATCACGGTCGCGACCCTGGTCTCGGCGGTGGTGCTGCTGTTCGTGGGCGCGGTCGCCGACCGTCACCCCCGTCCGACCTGGCTGCTCGGCGGGCTGGCGTGGACGGGTGCGGCCGCGGCCTCGGCGATGTTCTTCCTCCAGGGCAGCAACTGGCAGCTCGGCGTGCTCCTGGTCGTCATGGCCAACCTGTGCCTGGGAGCCTCGACGGTCGTCTACGACGCCCTGCTCAACCGGGTGGCACACCCGGACGACCGCGACAAGGTCTCCTCCCGGGCCTGGGCCCTGGGCTACCTGGGCGGCGGCCTGCTGCTCGCGCTCAACCTGGGCCTGATGCAGATGCACGAGAGCCTGGGCCTGAGCTACGAGATGGCGATCCGGATCTCGTTGCTGTCCGCGGGCCTGTGGTGGGCGGTCTTCACCCTCATCCCGGTGGTCGGCCTGCGCCGCATCCGCGGGACCACCGCTCCCCCGGTCGACCGTGCCGCCGGCGTGCTGGGCGGCACGTTCACCCAGCTGCGGCACACCTTCGGCGAGCTGCGCTCCTACCCGCACACGCTCACCTTCCTGCTGGCCTACCTGTTCTTCAACGACGGCATCCAGACGGTCATCACGTCGGCCAGCCTCTACGGCACCGAGGCGCTGGGTTTCGACACCAGCCAGATGATCATCACCATCCTCGTCGTGCAGTTCGTCGCCTTCGGCGGGGCCCTGGTCTTCGGGGTGGTCGCCGGTCGGGCGGGGGCGAAGCGGACCGTCCTGGGTGGGATCGTCATGTGGACCCTCGTCGTGGCCTTCGCCTACTTCGTCCCGGCCGGCGCCTTCGGGGTCTGGCTGGTGTGCGCCGTGCTGATCGGCACGGTGATGGGTGGGACCCAGGCCCTCTCCCGGTCGCTGTACTCCCAGCTGGTCCCGCAGGGGCGGGAGTCGGAGTTCTTCAGCTTCTACCAGGCCATGGAGCGCGGGACGAGCTGGTTCGGGACCCTGGCCTTCGGCCTCATCTACCAGCTCACCGGGTCCTACCGGCCGGCCATCCTGGTGACCATCGCGTTCTTCGTCGTCGGCGGCCTCATCCTGACCCGCGTGCGGGTGCGCGAGGGCATCGCGATGGCCGGCAACGAGCAGCCCCGGATCGTCTGAGGCCCACCCGGCCGGTGGCGACGGCGGGCGCACGGGGGACGACGACGGCCCCGGACCGTGCGGTCCGGGGCCGTCGTCGTGCAGGTCGCTCAGGCGCTGCGGCGCCGGGGCTTCTCCCCGCGCTGGGCGCGGAGCAGGCCCAGACGCTCCTCCAGCAGCTCCTCGAGCTCGGGGATGGAGCGGCGCTCCAGCAGCATGTCCCAGTGGGTGCGCTGGTGCTTGGTCGCCTTGGCCTCCGGCTCGGGGCCGTCGACCAGCTTGGCGTCCAGCCCGCAGCGGCACTCCCACAGGGGCGGGATCTCGGCCTCGACCGAGAACGGCAGCTCGCTGACGTGCCCGTCCGGGCAGACGTACCGCGTGATCTGGCGCTCACTGAAGGTGACGCCCTCGTCGCTCTCGAACGACAACCAGCTCAGGTTGGTTCCGCGCAGGGACCTCTCAGCCATGTGCACTCCCCTCGTGTCCAGGACACGTGATTAGGATCGGGTCGGTCGTGTGACTCTGTGGGTGACAACGCCTGCCACGGTCACGGTGTTCCCCCGCCGCTGCCCGCACGATGGTGCGCCGGCTCGCTCGCAGGGGGACGTTCCATCATAGCGACGCCCACGCCGTGGAGCCAGTCGTGCTGGTCAGACCCGGGGTCCCGGCGCGCGGCAGGCCGTCCGGCGGGGGCTCCGGGGACGGCGGCCGGGCGGGCCTACTCCTCGAGGCGCGGGCGCCCCGGGGCGGTGCTTCCGGGCGGAGGGGTCTCCTCCACGACCTCCCCCTCGATGACCTCTCCCCCGCGTCGACCGGACCCGGCCGCCGGACCCCACGAGGAGGCCCCGGGCCGGCCCGGTCCCCCGGCCACCCCCGCCGCGACCTTGCCGGCCTGCCGGGCGACGACGAGCTGGAAGAGCCGTCGCGCCGCGGGCCGGGTGAACGGCAGCACGGCGACCAGCCCGAGGACGTCGCTGACGAAACCGGGCAGCACGAGCAGGAAGGCACCGAGCATGACGAGGATCGCGTCGGTCACCTCGTCGGCCGGGGCCCTGCCCGAGCGCACGGCGTCCTGGAGCGCCCGGTAGGTGCGGCCGGACTCACGGCGGCCGAGCCACGCACCGACCAGCCCGACGCCGACCACGAGGGCCAGCGTCCACCAGAAGCCGATCTGCTGACCGACGAGGACCAGGACGACGAGCTCGACCAGCGGGAGCGCGAGCAGCCCCAGCAGCAGCCAGCGCAGGCCGGAGCGGCGCCGGGGTCGGGGCGTGGTCGACGATGCGGTCACGGGGAGTCCTCCTCGAGGTGGTGCCACCGGGGAGAACGTCCCGGGACGCCGACGCGTTCCCGTGCCCCTTCCCTCCGGCCCAGGAGGGAGCGCACCTGCCGCCACCGGCGGCGCGCACCCCATACCCCGACCCGCACCGCGGCCTCGCGCACGATCGCGTCGTCCATCTTGGAGGTGCCGACCTCGCGCTCGACGAAGGCCACGGGGACCTCCACGACCCGCAGGCCCTCGTCCAGGGCGCGCAGGGTGAGGTCGACCTGGAAGCAGTAGCCCTGGGAGGCGACGGCGGCGGTGTCCATGGCCCTCAGCGCGGAGGCACGGTAGACCCGGAAGCCCGCGGTGGCGTCGTGCACCGGGATCCCCAGCACCAGACGGGCGTAGGTGTTGGCCCCCACGGAGAGGGCCCGCCGGTGCGCGGGCCAGTGGTGCACCGACCCGCCGGGGACGTAGCGGGAGCCGACGACGACGTCGGCGTCGGCAGCCGCCGCCAGCAGGGCGGGCAGCTGCTCGGGCTGGTGGGAACCGTCGGCGTCGATCTCCACGACCGCGTCGTAGCCACCGTCCAGGGCCCAGGCGAAGCCGGCCAGGTAGGCCGGGCCGAGCCCCTGCTTGCCCGCTCGGTGGAGCACGTGCACGTGTCCGTCCGCGGCGGCCAGCCGGTCGGCGATCCTCCCGGTGCCGTCGGGGCTGGCGTCGTCGATGATCAGCAGGTGGGCGTCGGGGACGGCGGCCCGCAGGCGTCGGACGATCATCTCGACGTTGCCGGCCTCGTCGTAGGTGGGCACGCACACGCAGACCCGCTGGATCGGCGGCCTCGGGGGAAGGGTCACCGGGGCAGCCTAGTCGCGCCCGGGCCGAGCGCCCGACCCCCGCCCGGGCCGTGCGCCCGACCCGTGCCGGGGCCGGCGCAGCAGCTGGGCCAGGAGTGCCGCCGCGACGAGCACGGCGGACAGGCCGGGGACCCACGGGCCGACGTGGACGGCCGGGGTGGTGGCCGTGCGCAGGGGCAGCTCCCCGAGGAGCGTCGCCCGCGTGTAGAGGTCGGTGCGCTCGTGCACGCGGCCGTCGGGGGTGATCAGGCCCGAGACGCCGACGTTGCTGATGTGCACGACGGAACGCCCGTGCTCGACGGCGCGCACGCGCGAGGCGGCGATGTGCTGCACGGACTGGTCGCCCTCCCCGAACCAGGCGTTGCTCGTCGGCACCACGAGCAGCTCTGCCCCACCGACGACGACGTCGCGCACGGCCGCGTCCACGACCACCTCGAAGCAGATGCCCAGCCCCAGGTCGACCGTGCGGCCGTCCGACAACGGCACCGGCATGGTGCCCGGCTCGGTCCCGGCCGACAGGTCGCTGATCCGGTCCACCCAGGGGCTGAGGTGCCGCAGGAGGGGGCGCAGCGGCATGAACTCCCCGAACGGCGCGAGATAGACCTTGCGGTAGCTCTCGTCCAACCCCTCCCCCGGCAGGTAGCTGAACACCATGTTGTAGGGGTCCTGGCCACCCTGGCGGGAGATGCCGCCCAGGACGACCGGGGCGTCGACGGCGTCCACCGCCTCCCTGATGCGTGCGCTGGTGGCCTCCCCCCGCTCGGGGTGGAGCGGGTCGAGGTCGGTCGCCCCCTCCGGCCAGACGACCAGGTCCGGGGCCGGCCGGCGTCCCGCGGCCACGTCCTGCGCCAGGTCGGCGGTCTGCCCGGTGTAGCGCTGCAGCATCGTGCCGGGCTCGGCCGTGAGGGTGCGGGTGTAGCCCTCCGGGATGTTCCCCTGGACGGCCGCGACGGTGACCGGCTCGCCGGCCGTCGGTCGCGGCACGAGGACCGGGGCGAGCAGGAGCGCGCCGGCGGCCACGAGCGGCAGCCACCCGGGACCGCCGGCCCCCGGGCGTCGCCCTCGGTCCGGGGTACCTCGGACGGTCGGCGCCGACCGGCCGAGAAGACGCTGCACCCCCAGGGCCAGCAACCCGCCGACGAGGGCGACCAGGAGCCCCAGGCCCGGCACCCCCACGACCGAGACCGCGCCCAGCAGGGGCGAGTCCGCCTGGCTGAAGCCCAGCCGCGCCCACGGGAAGCCACCGAAGGGGGTGACGGCGCGCGCCTGCTCCATCACCGCCCAGGCACCGGCCCCGACCACCGGCCGGATCCTGCCGTCCCGCTGCAGGAGGGCCAGCACCACCCCCAGGGCGGCCGGGTAGAGGGCGGAGGCCACGCTCATGGCGATCCACGGGCCGACCCCCGCATAGGTGCCGGCCCAGGTGAACATGGGGGCGAACCAGGTCAACCCCAGGCCGAAGCCCGCCAGCGCCCCCACCCACCACCGGGCACCGGCCGTCGCCACCGCCAGGGCGCCGGTGCCGACGAGCGCGAGCGCCCAGACGTCGAAACCGGGGAAGGCCAGCCACAGGGCGATGCCTCCGAGCACGGCGAGGAGGAGGCGGACGGGCAGCACGACCCCAGGGTAGGCGGCGCGCGGGACGGGGCGGAAAACTCCCCCAGGACGCGGCCCGGCCCCGGCACCTTTGGGGCCGACCGCGGGACGGCTGGTGACCGTCCCGCAACCGTTGTCTACTCGGTGCACGGGGCCGTGGCATCCCGACGACTTGCGTCGCGTACGTGGGGACCCGATGAACCTAGGCGTCCCTCCGGACGGCTGTCAACACCCGCCTGACCTGCGGCGACGCACCATACTCGCAGGTCACGAGCGCGGACGGAGATCGGCGTGATCCGGGCCTCGGACCACCTGTCCCCGGCGTGTCGCGCTGGACACGCCGGGCACGGCCGTCCGCCCGACCCGGCTCAGGTCTGCGGAGGCACGACGACGGTGCCGCGGGCCCGGGTGGCCACCACCGGCGGGGCGAGCACGTCGGCGGCCGAGACGCCCCGGGAGGCGTCCCCACGGGCGACCACCCGCACCTCGAAGTCCATCTCCCGGCTCCGGCTGCCGACCCGGACGAGCGTGGCGCTGACCTCCAGGCAGTCACCGGCCCGCACGGGCGCGAGGAACTGCACGTCGCTGTAGGAGGCGAAGAGCCCCTCGTCGCCGTCGGTGCGGATGCACAGCTCGGTGGCCACGTCGCCGAACAGCGCCAGGCTGTAGGCGCCGTCGACGAGGTTGCCGGCGTAGTGGGCGTGCGAGGAGGGCACGTAGCGGGCATGGGTCACCCCCATCCCGACGGCGGCGGGGCGGGCGGCGGGGTCGTGCTGGGTCATCCGGCGGACCTTCCGTTCTCGACGAGGGCGTGCACGAGGTAGGACGCCACCTCTCCCGGGGTGGTCCCGCGGCCGAAGATGCGGTCGACGCCCAGCTGGTCGGCGGTGCCCTCCTCGAACCGGGGGCCCCCGACGACGAGCAGGGGCACCTGCCCGGAGGGGTAGGCCTCCCGGAACGCGGCGGCCATCTGGGTGGTGTTGTGGATGTGCGCGTCGCGCTGGGTGACGACCTGGGAGACGAGGACCGCGTCGGCGCCCTCCGCGCGCGAGCGCTCCACGAGCTCGGGCACCAGCACCTGGGCGCCGAGGTTGACGACCTTGATCTCGGAGTAGTACTCCAGCCCCTTCTCCCCGGCGAAGCCCTTGATGTTGAGGATCGCGTCGATGCCCACCGTGTGCGCGTCCGTGCCGATGCAGGCGCCCACCACGACGAGGGGACGGCGCAGGCGCTCGCGGACCGCGGCGTTCACCTCCTTGGGGGTCAGCAGCGGGTGGTCCCGCTCGACCACCTGCACCTGGGACAGGTCGACGAGGTGGCTCACGCTGCCGTAGACGATGAAGAAGGTGTGCCGGGACCCGACCGCCCTGGCGTGGACCAGGAGGGCGGGTGCCAGACCCATCTTTCCCGCGAGCTGCAGCGCGGCACCCTCGGCCCGCTTGTCGTGCGGCACCGGCAGGGTGAAGGAGACCTGCACCATGCCGTCGCCGGTGGTGTCGCCGTAGGGTCGGACGACGGTCGCCTCGCTCACCGGGACCCCTCCTCGAGCATCGTGATGGCCGGGTTGTCGTAGTCGTCGGCCCGGACGGCGACGCCGTCCAGCCCCTTGCCCCGGTCGGCGGGGCGCTTCCTCAGCCCGAAGGTGCCGTCGCCGATGGCCTGCAGGAGGGGTATCGACGCGGCGGCGCCCTTCGCGCCCCGGTCACGGGTGATCCGCTCCAGCAGGTCGACGGCCTCGGAGAGCACCTGGCGCGCCCGGGTCTGGATGAAGCCCTCGGGCGGTGGCCGGAAGTCCTCGGTCAGGCCGCCCGCCGCCCCCAGGACGTATCGCACGTTCTGCAGCGCGAGGTCCCGGTCGGACAGCCAGGGGGTGACGACCGCCTCGGTCATCATCCCGACGAGGAGGATCGACTGGCCGGTCATCACCCCCGCGAGGTTGAAGAACCCGTCGAGGAGGTGACCCTTGAAGACGTCGCCGGTCATGTGCTTGGTGGGCGGCATCCACTTCAGCGGGGCGTCCGGGAAGAGCTGGCGGGCCAGGAGCGCGTGCGCGAGCTCCATCCGGAACGACTCGGGCAGGTCGGGATCGATCTCGAAGGCGTGCCCCAGGCCGAGCTGCCAGTCCTCCAGCCCGGCCTCCCGGCCGAAGTACTCGTTCATCAGCTGGGAGACGGTCACCGTGTGCGCCGCCTCGACGGCGTCGGCGGTGGTGAGGTAGTTGTCCTCGCCGGTGTTGATGATGATCCCGGCACGGGCGTGGATCTGCCGGGAGAAGCGCTGGTCGACGAACGTGCGGACCGGGTTGATGTCGCGGAAGAGGATGCCGTACATCGAGTCGTTGAGCATCATGTCGAGCCGCTCGAGCCCGGCGAGGGTGGCGATCTCGGGCATGCACAGCCCGGAGGCGTAGTTGGTCAGCCGCACGTAGCGACCCAGCTCCCTGCTCACCTCGTCCAGCGCCTCCCGCATGAGACGGAAGTTCTCCTGGGTGGCGTAGGTGCCGGCGAAACCCTCGCGGGTGGCACCCTCGGGCACGTAGTCCAGCAGGGACTGGCCGGTCGAGCGGATCACCGCGATGACGTCCGCGCCCGCCCGGGCCGCGGCCTGCGCCTGCGGGATGTCCTCGTGGATGTCGCCGGTGGCCACGATGAGGTAGACCCAGGGACGCTGCGGCGGGTCCCCGAGCCGGGCGACCAGCCGTTCCCGGGCGACCCGCTGCCGGTCGATCCGGCGCATTCCCGGGCGGACGGCCGCCCGGGCGGCGCGTCGGGCGGCGGTGAGCTCACGGCGTCGCTCGGGCATGCGGAGGCTGACCGCCCCCGCCGAGGCCTTCTGGGCGAGGGTGAGCAGGTCGGGCGCCTCCTCGCGGCGCAGGGCGTCCCAGACGGGGGTGGTGACGCCGTGCTCGAGGCCGACCTGGTCGCGGACCGCGTCGACGAGGTGGTTGACCCACGGGACGCGCTCGTGGTCGGCGCCGGCCAGGCCCGCGAGCCGCAGGGTGGCCCGCTCGACGGAGACGGTCGTGCGGCTGCGGGTCATCTCCACGACCGGTTCGCCCAGACGGCGCGCCAGCGTGCGGGCGCGGCGCACCACCTTCGGGTCCAGCTCGAGCGTGGGCGGCGGTGCCGGACGGGCGGCGGTGCTCGCCCCCGGTCGGGGCGGGGTCCTGGGACCGGTGCGGGGACTCACTCAGGCTCCTTCGCGTTCGTGGGCGACCTGGCCGGACAGGACGGTGAGCCGTGCGACGGGCAGGGGCCGGTCGGGGTCGTCGAGGACGGGCAGCCCGGTCCTCGGGTCGGTCGGGACGGGGCCGCCGCGGCCGTCGTCCCAGACCACGTAGGTGGCCGGGGCCCCGGCCCGCAGGACGCCTCCGGTCCGACCGGCCAGCTCGTAGCCCGCGGTCGTGTGGGCGGTGAACGCCTCCACCGGGGTCAGTCGCTGCTCGGGCGCGTGGTGCAGCACGGCCGCCCGGACGGCGACCCAGGGACCCATCGCGGTGACCGGGCTGTCGGAGCCGAAGGCGACCCGGACGCCGGCGTCGAGCAGGTCGCGCAGCGGCACCGCCCGCAGCGCGCGCTCCGGCCCCAGGCGTGCGGCATACATCCCCTCGGCACCGCCCCAGAGGGCGTCGAAGACGGGTTGGACGCTGGCCCAGACG
>DATISK010000261.1:0-4968 GCA_035581545.1 Ornithinimicrobium sp.
ACTGGCCCGCAGCGCTGCGGGTCGACGGCGTGGGGGAGTCCTCCCCCACGGTGTGCTGGTGGTCACTGTAGTGACCGGGGCCGACGTCGCCCGCCTGGGGCCGGGGTGTGTCAGGGCGGCGTCGTACCGTGGGCGGCCTCATGGAGCAGACCTTCGACCCGCACGCCGTCCTGGCGCACCTGGCCCGGGGGCCACGGGCCGGGCGGCTGGTGCACACCCGCACGGTCCCGGCCCGGGAGGGCCGGACGGCGCCGTGGCCGCGGTGGGTGGCACCTCCGGTCACCGCGGCCGTGCAGGGAGCCGGGATCGGCGACCTCTGGGAGCACCAGGCCAGGGTCGCCGAGCTGGCCCGGGCCGGCCGGCACGTCGTCGTGGCCACCGGGACCGCCTCGGGCAAGTCGTTGGGCTACCTGCTGCCGGTCCTCACGGCCGTCGTGGAGGGGGCCGGCGCCGCGAACGGGCGGGGTGCCACCGCCCTCTACCTGGCGCCCACGAAAGCGCTCGGCGCCGACCAGGCCGCACGGCTCCATACCCTCGCGGTGCCCGGGGTGCGGGTGGCCACCCTCGACGGGGACACCCCGCCGGAGGAGCGGCGGTGGGTCCGCGAGCACGCGCACTACGTGCTGACCAACCCCGACCTGCTCCACCACACGCTGCTGCCCTCCCACGAGCGGTGGCGGGCGTTCCTGCGCGCCCTGCGCTACGTCGTCGTCGACGAGTGCCACGTCTACCGCGGGGTCTTCGGCGCCCACGTCTCGGGGGTGCTGCGCCGCCTGCTCCGGGTGGCGGCCCGGTACGGCGCGCACCCGACCCTGGTGCTGGCCTCGGCCACCGTCGCCGAGCCGCAGGCCCTGGCCAGGTCGCTCACCGGTCAGGACGTGCAGGCGGTCACCGAGGACGGCTCGCCCCGGCAGGAGACCGTCCTGGCGCTGTGGCAGCCCCCCGAGCTGGAGGACGGTCGTCGACGCAGCACCCTGGCCGAGACCGCGGCCCTGCTCGCGGACCTGGTGGACGTGGGGGTCCAGACGGTCGCCTTCGCCCGCTCCCGGCAGGGGGTGGAGACGGTGGCGTCCCGGGCCCGCGAGGACCTGCAGGCCCGCGGCGAGCGGCGCCCCGGTCTGGTCGCCGCCTACCGGGGCGGCTACCTGCCGGAGGAACGACGGTCGCTGGAGTCGGCCCTGCGCGACCGTCGGGTGCTGGGGCTGGCGGCCACGAGCGCCCTCGAGCTCGGGATCGACGTGGCCGGGCTGGACGCGGTCGTCATGGCCGGGTGGCCCGGCACCCGGGCGTCCTTCTGGCAGCAGGCCGGCCGGGCGGGCCGTCGGGGCTCGCCCTCGCTGGCGGTGATGGTCGCCGCGGACGACCCCCTGGACACCTACCTGCTGACCCACCCGGAGCTCGTGGTCGACGCTCCCGTCGAGGCCTGCGTGCTCGACCCGGAGAACCCGTACGTGCTGGCCCCCCACCTGGCCGCCGCGGCGGCCGAGCTGCCGCTGACCCGCGAGGACGTGCGCTGGTTCGGTCCCTCCGTGCCCGACCTGGCCGAGCAGCTCGTCGCGGCCGGGCTGCTGCGTCGACGTCCGACCGGGTGGTACTGGGCGCGCACCGACCGGCCCGGTGACCACCTGCAGCTGCGGGACGCGGGACAGCCCGTGCAGATCGTCGACACCGCCACCGGCCGGGTGCTGGGCACCGTCGACGAGGACCGCGCCCTGACGACCGTGCACGCGGGGGCGGTGTACGTCCACCAGGGCGGCGTGCACGTGGTGACCGACCTCGACCTGGAGTCCGGCGTGGCCATGGTCGTGTCCGGCGACCCCGGGTGGACGACCCGGCCCCGCACGGAGGGCGACTTCCGGGTCCGGGACCTGCACGAGGAGCAGGTGTGGGGGGCGGCGACGGTGTGCACGGGCACGGTCGAGGTGACCAGCCGGGTCGTGTCCTTCCAGCGGGTGCTGCCCGACGGGACCGTCGTGGGCACCCACCCCCTCGACCTGCCCGAACGGTCGATGGTCACCCAGGCCGTCTGGTGGACCCTGCCCGACGACGAGCTGGCGCTGGCGGGGCTCACGGAGGACGACGTCCCCGGGGCGCTGCACGCGGCCGAGCACGCCAGCATCGGGATGCTGCCGCTGGTGGCGACCTGCGACCGGAGGGACGTCGGCGGTCTTTCCACGGCGCACCACCCGGACACCGGTCGCGCCACCGTCATGGTCTACGACGGCCGGCCCGGAGGGGCCGGCTTCGCGCGTCGTGGATTCCGGGAGATGGCCACGTGGATGAGCGCCACGCGCGACCTGGTCGAACGGTGCGGCTGCACCACCGGGTGCCCCGCCTGCGTCCAGTCCCCCCAGTGCGGCAGCGGCAACGATCCGCTGGACCGCAGGACCGCCGCGGCGGTGCTGTCGCACCTGCTCTCCGAACGGGCCGTCGCGGTCCCTACCGGCTGACGGGTGCGGCCGGGCCGACGCGCCCCGGTCGCCTGGTCCCAGGCATCGGGCCCGGTCGCCGGGCCGGGTCGCGTCCGATAGCCTCGGGAGGTACCCGACGACCGGCGCCCAGGGCCGGCGCCGACCCGTTCCGGAAAGGCCTTTCGATGTTGATCATCGGCTTGCTCCTCATCCTGCTCGCCGCCGCGGTCGTCGCCTACATGCTCCTCGCGACCGCCGGTTCCCCCGACGTGAGCATCGACTACGGCGTCCTCAACCTCGAGATCCCCCCGCTCTGGCTCTACCTGGCCGGGCTGGCGACGCTCGCGGTCGCCGCCCTCGGGTTCTGGATGGTCGGTGCCGGCGCGCGGGCCAAGGCCCGCCGCTCGCGGGAGGTGCGTGAGCTGCGCAAGCAGGCCAAGGAGTCCGACCGTCGGGCCGTGCGCTCCGACGACGCGTCCTCCCTGAACCGCCCGGGGACCCGCCCCACCACGTCGGGAAGCACCGGGACCCCGACCTCCGGCACGACCCGCTCCCCCGGCACCTCCTCAGGGACCAGCGCCCCGACGGACCGCAGCCGGCTCGACCTGGACCGCTGAGGGGCGGGGCACCGCTCCGGCGACGGCTCGCCGGGTGACCGTCCACCGGTCCCCGGGCGTGCTGCGGGCCACGACCACCTGGGCGCGCGGCAACCCCGAGGCATCCGGCACCACCCGGCACCGTGTGAGGTCGGCCCCGTTGCGACGGGCGACCTCCAGCGCGACCCGGCACGCGGTGCCCTGGGACCCCCCGCCCACGGCCTCCGCCACCGCGGCCAGCGCGGCAAGGTCCGCCGCCGTCCGGGCCCGTTGACCGGTGACGGCCACCGAGGCGACCAGGGCACCGGCCAGCAGCAGGGTCGCCAGCACTCCGACGAGCCCGACGGCCAGGACCGTTCCGGACCCCCGGTCCGCCGCACCGCGCCACGGGCGGCGTCGACGACCGGTCACGGCCGCGCCCCCGGCTCCCACCGGGCCACCGCCCTGGCCCGGGCAGCCGGCAGGAAGCCGAGCCACGAGACGCGGGCGGGTGCCTCCACGGTCACCCCCACCTCCATCTCGTCCTCGGTGAGGGTGAGGGACGATCCGGCGGGGGTCAGCTCCTCGACGATCTGCGCCACCGTGGTCGGTGCCTCACCGCTGGACGCAGCGCGCGCCGCGGCGCGCGCTGCGTCCTCGACCCTGACCTGGTCCACGGCCAGGGTCATCGTGGTGAGGCACAGCGCGAGCACCAGCACCACCGCGGGAAGTGCCACGGCCAGCTCGGCCGTGCTCATCCCCCGGTCGTGACCCCGGCGCCCGCGCCGGTTCACAGCGACACCGACAGCGCGGTCGTGATGACCGTGGTGACCAGCCCCTCGACGGCGCCAGACTTGACGACGGCCAGCAGCAGCGCGGCGAAGGCGCACGCCGCGATGGTGCCCACCGCGTACTCGGCCGTCGACATCCCCGACTCCCTCCCCCGCCTGAGCTCACGGGCCGCCGTGGCCAGGGTGATGGTGCTCTTCCTCATGGTTCCCCTCCTTGGGTGGGTGCGTCCCCGGGTGGGACGCACGTCTGGGTGGTGGCGCGCATGCCGCGTCGCCTACCAGGTCAGGTCGCGTGTCAGCGCCAGGACCACCGGCACGACGGTGATGAGGACGAAGGCGGGCAGGTAGGCCAGCCCCAGCGGGAGCACCAGCCGGACGCCGAGCCGGGCCGCACCGACCTCCACGTCGGCCACGGCCTCCCGGCGCAGGTCCCGGGCGGCCTGCACCAGGGCCTCACCGGGCGCCACCCCCGCCACCTGCGCCAGCCGCAGGCTGCGGACACCGGGCCTCCAGCAGTCGTCGACCGACGCCCACGCCCGCTCGGTGTCCTCACCCCGCTGCAGGGCCAGCCCGACGTCCTGCAGGTCCTGCCCGAGCGGACCGGGCAGGACCCCGCCCACCGTGCGGACCGCGATCGCCACCGACCCGCCCCCCTGCAGGGCCAGGGCGATGAGCTCCAGGGCCTCGGCGACGAGGACCGGACCTCGGGTCGCCGTCACGGGCGAGGCCGGGCGTCCCCGGGCCCCTGCTCCGCCGGGCTGTCGCAGACCCTCCGCACCGGGCATCCACGCCTGCCGGGTCGGCCAGCACAGCACCGCCGCGGTCACCAGGACGGCCGGCACGCCCGCCCAGAGCGCGGTCACGCGACCCCCCTCACGACACGGTGGACCAGGCGGCCCACGAGCAGGCGGCCCAGCCCCAGGAGGAGGAGCCCCACCCCTGCGGCTCCGGCCGCCAGAGGGTGGGCGTAGAGCTCCCGGGGTCCTATCCCCAGCAGGGCCGCGAGGCCCAGGCCGGCCAGCGGCAGGAGAGCCAGGACCCGACCCGTGGCCCGGGCTCCCGCCGTCGCGACCTCCACGGCCCGGTGGAGGCGGCGCCGTTCCCGGGCGGCCTCGGCACTGGCCCGCACTGCGGCGGCCAGCGGTGCCCCGGTCGCGGCCGCCACCGCCCAGGCCCGGGCAACCGCCGACA
>DATISK010000262.1:0-32669 GCA_035581545.1 Ornithinimicrobium sp.
TGGAGCTCGGTCCCGGGGGCCGGGTCGGCGTGGGTGAGCCCCAGGACGGGGGCCGCCCGCAGGCCGAGACGATCGTGCGGGCCCTGGCGGAGGCGAGGGGGCACCGTCCCCTCGACGTCACCCGGGTCGCCCGGCGGGACAGCAGCGGCACCTTCGGGGAGGACCTCTACCTGTCGGCGGAGCAGGGCCGGGTGGTCGTGGACGCCGGCACGGTGCGCACCCTGCACGAACGCGTCCGCGGGATCGCCGGCGAGGTCTTCTACGTCCCCCGCAGCCCCGAGGCGGCGCGGCTGGCGCTGGAGGCGGGTATGCCGCGCCAGACCCTCCTCCGCGAGGCCCGCACCGAGGAGTCCGACGGGTCGGTCAGCGGCTGAGGTCGTCCGGCCCGAACGCCTGCGGCAGCACCTGCTCCATCGGCAGGACGCCCTCGGGAGTGGCCAGCAGGCACCCCGCACCCCCGTGCTCCCACAGGAGCTGGCGGCACCGGCCGCACGGCATGAGCGTCCGGCCCTGGCCGTCCACGCACACCACGGCCACCAGCCGGCCGCCCCCGCCGGCAGCCAGCTCGGAGACCATCCCGCACTCGGCGCACAGGGTCAGCCCGTAGCTCGCGTTCTCCACGTTGCAGCCGCTGACCACGCGGCCGTCGTCGACCAGGCCGGCGACACCGACCGGGTAGCGGGAGTAGGGGACGTAGGCGCGCCCCATGACCTCGACGGCCCTGGACCGCAGCCCGTCCCAGTCGACCCCGTCCGGGCCTCCGACCTGGTCTGTCACCGCATACCTCCTGCTCAGCTCTTGGTGTAGGGGGTACCGTTGGCGGCCGGCGGCCGGACCCGTCCGACGAACCCGGCGACGGCGAGGATCGTGATGACGTAGGGCAGCATCAGCAGCAGCTCGGAGGGTACGGACGAGCCGATCGTCGACAGCACGTTGCCCAGGTTCTTGGAGAACCCGAAGAGCAGTGCCGCCAGGACCGCGAGCTTGGGGTTCCACTTGCCCAGGATCATCGCCGCCAGCGCGATGTAGCCCTGCCCGGCGGACATCTCACGGCCGAAGGCGAGCCCGGACCCCACGGTGAAGAACGCGCCTCCCAGGCCGGCGACCGCGCCGCCCATGATGACGTTCAGCACCCGCCGCCTGTTCACCTTGATCCCCACGGTGTCGGCCGCCTTGGGGTGCTCCCCCACGGCCCTGGTGCGCAGGCCCCAGCGGCTGCGGAAGAGCATGAACTGCAGCAGGAACACCATCGCGTACATGAGGTAGACGAGGACGGTCTGGTCGAAGAGGACGGGGCCGACCACCGGGATCTCCGACAGGAGCGGGATCGGCAGCCGCGGCAGGGGCATCCGGGTGTTCCACAGCGCCTTGTTGTCCGACAGCAGGGTGCTGAAGAGGAAGCCGGTCAGACCGATGATGAGCGTGTTCAGCACCACGCCCACGATGATCTGGTTCACCCGGTAGGCGACCGCGAACCAGGCGAGCAGACCGCCGACCGCGGCGCCCGCGACGGGGGCGGCGAGCAGTCCGGCGTAGCCGCTGCCCACGGCCGACCCGACCATCGCGGCGGCGAAGGCCCCGAAGAGCAGCTGGCCCTCGATCGCGATGTTGATGACGCCGGACCGTTCGCAGATCACCCCGGACATCGCGCCGAAGACGAGCGGCACCGACAGCGCGAGCGCGCCGGCCAGCAGGGAGACCATCGGGATGACCGAGCTTCGCCCGGCCCCGACGTAGGTGAGGAAGGCCGCGATGAAGGCCACCCCGACCAGGACGTGCGCCCAGGCGGGCAGCGGGCGGTGGGCCCGGTGGCGCAGGAAGGCCCACACGGCTGCCCCTGCCATGACGAGGGAGAGGAGGACGAGCGTCACGAGCGAGGGGACCGGGATGTCCGGGATGTTGATGAACTCGCGTCCGAGACCGAACTGGAAGGTGGTGCTGACGTCGCTGGGGGTGCCCGGGACGAAGAGGAGCACCGCGACCAGCGTGGCCAGGCCGTAGACGATCGTCGGCCTGAGGCTGGTCCGGCGCCGGGACGTCGGGCCGGGCCGCTCGACGTCCGTCCCCGGGCCGTCGGGGCGCTCGGTGACGGTGCTCACGCGGCGGCCTCCTTGGGGGTGCGGCGGGTCCGTGGTCGGGACGCCGACGGGGCGGGCAGGCGGAAGATCGTGCGCACCAGCGGCGGCGCGGCGATGAACAGCACGATCAAGGACTGGACGACCAGCACGATGTCGATCGGCGTCTGGGTCTGCGACTGCATGAGGAAGCCACCGGCCTTGAGCGCCCCGAAGAGCAGGCCGGCCACGAAGGTGCCCCACGGACGGGAACGACCCAGCAGGGCGACCGTGATCGCGTCGAAGCCGTAGGAGGCCGCCACGCCGGCGGTGAGGGACCGCTCGGTGCCGAGCACCTGGGCGGTGGCGGCCAGGCCGGCGAGCGCGCCGGCGACGACCATCGTGATGATCGTCGTGCGACCCACCGACATGCCCGCCGTGCGGGAGGCCGGGGGGTTGGCGCCGACCGCACGGATCTCGAACCCGATCGTGGACCGCTCCAGCAGCCACCAGACGAACCAGGCGGCCAGGACCGCGACCACGAAGCCCCAGTGCAGCCGGAAGGTGTTGCCCGGCACCAGCCACTCGGGGATCAGCAACGGGTAGGTCGCGTCCGGTGAGACGGCCGGGCTGCGCTGCCCGGTGCGACCGGGGTTGAAGGTGGGCTGCTTGAGCATGAAGCTGATCAGGTAGACCGCGACGTAGTTGAGCATGATCGTCACGATCACCTCGTTGGCCCCGAACCGGGCCTTGAGGACGCCGGGGATCCCGCCGTAGACGGCGCCACCGATGGCGCCGCCCAGGACCGCCACGAGCAGGTGGACGAACGGGGGCAGGTCGAAGGCGAACCCCAGCCAGGCCGCGACGATGGCACCGACGATGATCTGGCCCTGGGCCCCGATGTTGAACAGCCCGGCGCGGAAGCCCACGGCGATGCCCAGCCCGGCGAGGATGAGGGGCACGGCGAAGACCATGGACTCGGTCAGCGGCTTGATCATCCCGGCGAAGGTGTCGGACTGCCAGTTGAAGACCGACCCGCGGAACATCGCCACGTAGGCCTCGGTCATCGCGGTCCAGCCCGCGGAGAGCATGTCGCCCGGCCGGGAGAAGAAGTAGCCGGACGCCGCCCTCGTCTCCTCGTCGGCGAAGGCGATGAGGAGACCGCCGATGAGCAGTGCCAGCACGAAGGCCAGCACGGACATCAGCGCGTTCCCCGAGAGGATCTGGTGCAGGACCCCGGGGTGGTCCTCGTCGCGGTGGGTCGGGCCCTCCGGGGAGCCGCCGGCGGCGACGGTGTCCCCGGTCTCGGCGGGGGGTGCCGCGGCGGCGGCCTGCTCGTTGCCGGCGTCGCTGCCGTGGTTCTCGCTCGGGTGGTCGGTCACGGCCGCTCCTCCGGGCTCGCTGGGTCAGGGGTATGGGGTGGGCCGTCACCCTCGGTGAGGTCGGCCCGCCCCAGCACGGAGTGGTGCTCGGCCGCCTGGCGGCGCGCCTCCTCCATCGGCACGCCGGCCATCATCAGGCCCAGCATGTCCCGGTCGGCACCTTCGGCGGCCACGTCGACGACGCCCACGACACGACCGCGGTACATCACCGCGATCCGGTCCGCCAGCCCGAGCACCTCGTCCAGCTCGGTGGAGACGATGAGGCAGGGGGTGCCGTGGTCGCGTTCGCGGACGATCCGCCGGTGGACGAACTCGATCGACCCCACGTCCAGACCGCGGGTGGGCTGGGAGGCGACGAGCAGGCGCAGCGGCCGTGACATCTCCCGGGCCAGGACGACCTTCTGGGCGTTGCCGCCGGACAGCGTGGAGATCGGGTCCTGGACGTCGGTGTAGCGCACGTCGAACTCGTCGGCCCGCCGGACGGCGTTGGCGGCGACCTTCGCCGGGCTCATCGTGACGCCGCGGGCGAAGGGCTCGGTGTCGTAGATGTCGAGCACGAGGTTCTCGGCGATGGTGAAGCTGGGGATCACCCCGTCGGTCGACCGGTCCTCGGGGACGAAGCCGATCCCGGCCCGGAGGCGCTCGCGCACGCTCAGGCCGCCCAGCTCCTGACCGTCCAGCACCATCCGCCCGCCGTCGACCTCCTCCAGGCCCAGGATGGCCTCGGCCAGCTCGGTCTGCCCGTTGCCCTGGACGCCGGCGATGCACAGGATCTCCCCCGCGCGGACCTCGAGGGAGATGTCGTCGACCAGGACCGTGCCCGCGGGACTGACCACGGTGAGGTTCTGCACGACGAAGGCGGCGTCGCCCGGGGTGGCCGCCTCCTTCTCGACGGTGAGGCTGACCGAGCGGCCGACCATCATCGAGGCCAGCTCGGTCTCGGTCGAGCTCGGGCTGGCCTCGCCCACGACCTTGCCCCGCCGGATCACGGTGATCTTGTCCGCGACGGCACGCACCTCGCGCAGCTTGTGCGTGATGAAGACGATCGAGGTGCCGGTCTCCTTCAGCTCGCCCATGATGCCGATCAGCTCGTCGGTCTCCTGCGGCGTCAGCACGGCGGTGGGCTCGTCCAGGATGAGCACCTGCGCGTCCCGCGAGAGGGCCTTGATGATCTCCACCCGCTGCTGCACCCCGACGGGCAGGTCCTCGACGAGGGCGTCGGGGTCGACGTCGAAGCCGAACCTCTCGGAGATCTCGGTGACCCGGGTCCTGGCCCGGTCCAGGTCCAGCACGCCGCCGGGGCCGGTGGGCTCGTACCCCAGGGCCACCGACTCGGCGACGGTGAAGACCGGCACGAGCATGAAGTGCTGGTGGACCATCCCGATCCCCGCCGCCACGGCGTCGCCGGGTCCCTTGAACCGGACCGGGACGTCGTCGAGCAGGATCTCGCCGCCGTCCGGGTCGTAGAGCCCGTAGAGGACGTTCATCAGGGTGCTCTTGCCGGCCCCGTTCTCCCCGAGCAGGGCGTGGATCTCCCCGGGCTCGACGACGAGGTCGATGTGGTCGTTGGCGACCAGGGGGCCGAACACCTTGGTGATGCCCCGCAGTTCCAGCTTCATCGCGTGGTGCCTTCGAATGGTGGTGTCAGGTGGGCCGACAGTCGGGCGGCCCGACCCACGGGGTCGGGCCGCCCAGCCGTCGGTGCCGTCGGGAGGCCGAGGAAGGCCCGCCGACGGTCACGGGGTCACTGCGGCGCGTTCTCCGACTCGATCGTCAGCTCACCGGAGATGATCTGCTCCTCGTAGGCGTCGATGACCTCGTTGAGCGGCATCTCCTCGCCGTCGGGGCCGACGGCGGTCTTCTCGGCCACCGCGTCCTCGAAGTCGTGGAAGGGGGCCAGGCCGACGCCGTCGTTCTCCAGGGTGCCCACGTAGGGCTCGTTGCTGAACCCGCCCTCGTAGGTCTGGGTGATGGTCTCCTCCACGGCCGGGCCGATCTGCTTCATGACCGAGGTCAGCATGATGTCGGAGTACTCCGAGGCGGTGAGGTAGCCGTCGGAGTCGACCCAGACGACCTTGACCCCGTCCGCCTCGGACGCGGCAGCGGCGGCCCCCAGGCCGACCGGGCCGGCGACCGGCATGATGACGTCGGCACCCTGGGCGATGAACTGCTCGGTCAGGGTCTGGCCCTGGGACTGGTTCTCGAAGTCCCCGGAGAAGGAGCCGTTCTGCTCCTCCTTGTCCCAGCCCAGCAGCTGGACGTCGGCCCCGTTGTCCTCGTTGTACTTGTCGACGCCGTCGGCGAAGCCGTCCATGAAGATGGACACGGACGGGATCTGCAGGCCGCCGAAGGTGGCCACGGTCCCGGTCTCGGACATGCCGGCGGCCAGGTAGCCGGCCAGGAAGCTGGCCTCGGCCGTGTTGAACAGGATCGGCTTGGCGTTGTCCAGCTCGACCGGGGCGAAGTCGGCGTCGCTGAAGGCGGAGTCGATGAGGGCGAAGTTGGTGTCGGTGTTCTGCTCCGCAGCCTCCTGGACGGCGTCCTCGAGGAGGAAGCCGACCCCGATGGTCAGGTTGCAGCCCTGGCTCACCAGGTTGCCCACGTTGGTGGCGTAGTCGGCGTCGGACTGGGACTCGACCTCGGTGGTGTCGATGCCCAGCGACTCGGCTGCCGCGTCCAGACCCTCCTTGCCCGACTGGTTGAAGGACTGGTCGTCGAAGCCGCCGGAGTCGGAGACCATGCAGGCCTGGAAGTCCTCGTCACCGCCGGCGGCTGCGCCGTCGTCGGTGGCGGCGGCGTCCTCGGTCGCGGCGCCAGAGTCGTTGTTGGTGGTACCGGTGTCGTCGTCCTCCGGTGCCTCGCCACAGGCGGCGAGGGCCAGGGACGCAGCGGCACCCAGGGCCGCGAACTTCAGAACCCGACGCACGGGGTCCTCCTTTGTCAGCAGAATGGGGGTTGTGCAGTGCTGATGGTATCTCCCCCCGGAACCTGCCGGGGCCCCCGGCCCGCACCGAAGGGTCCACGGCCCGTCGGGCCTCTCCCGCCTGCTGACGGTGCCGTCCGGCCCGGGGTCAGACGAGCCCGTCCGGCCCCACGGAGGTCAGGACGCTGGCCGCCAGCACCTGCGCCGCCACGACCACCGCGCGCTCGTCGACCACGAGGTCCCCCTGGTGCAGCTCGTGCGTCTCGCCGCCGGGCGTGCGGGTGCCCAGCCGGGCCATCGCGCCGGGCACCTGGGTCAGGTACCAGCCCAGGTCCTCCCCGCCCATGGACTGCTTGGTGGGCACCACGGCGTGCGGCCCCAGGAGGGTCATCGCCGCCTTGGACAGCGCCACGACCGCGTCGTTGTCGTTGTCCACCGGCGGGACGCCCTTGACGTAGGTGACCTCGGCCCCGACGCCGTACGGCGCCACCACCGAGCGCACGATCTCCTCGATGAGCGGCCCGGTGCTGTGCCAGGCGTCGGCGTCGAGGATGCGCAGCGTCCCGGTGCACTCCGCCCGCGTGGGGATGATGTTGGGCGCCGAGCCGGAGCGCACCATGCCCCAGACCAGCGTGGCCCCGTCCCGCGGGTCCAGCCGCCGGGAGAGCACCGCGGGCACCTCGGTGACCACCTTGCCGAGGGCGTAGGTCAGGTCCTGCGTCAGGTGGGGCCGGGAGGTGTGCCCGCCCCGGCCGGTGAGGGCGACGTGCACCGAGTCCGAGGCCGCGGTGATCGGTCCCACCCGCAGACCCACCGAGCCGACGTCGACCGAGGGGTCGCAGTGGACCGCCAGCAGCCGGTCGACCCCGTCCAGGCCGCCGTGCTCCATGACCGCGTGGGCGCCGCCCGGGATGGTCTCCTCGGCCGGCTGGAAGAGCAGCCGCACACCGATGCCCCTGCGGACCAGCTCGCTCTCCACCGCCTTCAGGGCCAGCCCGGCCCCCAGCACCCCCACGGTGTGCACGTCGTGGCCGCAGGCGTGGCACACGCCCTGCGTGCGCGAGGCGAAGGGCAGCCCGGTGGCCTCCTCCAGGGGAAGCGCGTCCAGGTCGGCCCGCAGCGCGACCCGCACCCGCGGGTCGGGGTCCCCGAGGTCGGCGACGGCGCCGGTCCCCGGGAGCGGGGTCACGCTCACCCCGGCCTCGGTCAGGACGTCCGTGACCAGCGCCGTGGTGCGCAGCTCGTGCCAGGACAGCTCCGGCTGCTGGTGCACCGTGCGACGCAGCTCCACGAGCCGGTCGGCCAGCTCCTCCACGTGCCGCCCGACGGTCTCGACGATCCCCGGGTCCTCGCGCGGGGTCCAGGAGTCGTCGGCGCGTCGGGCACGGCGGGCGGTGGGGGTCGTCACGGGGGTGTCTCACCTCGGTCGGCGTCGGGTGGTCGACCACCCAGGGTACAACCCCGCCAGGTCAGAACGTCTCGCGCGGGACGTGCTGCCCCCACACCTCCCGGAGCGCGTCGGCCACCTCGCCGCCCGTGGCCCTGGCCGCCAGCGCCTCGCGCATGGGAGGCAGCACGTTGTCCGTGCCCCGGGCCGCCGCCTGCAGCGCGCCGAGCGCCCGGTCGACGGCGCTCTGGTCGCGGTCGGCCCGGAGCCGTCGCAGCCGTTCGGCCTGGGCCGCCTCGATCGCCGGGTCGACCCGCAGCGGCTCGTAGCGTTCGTGCTCCTCCACGGTGAACCGGTTCTGACCCACCACGACGCGCTCGCCGGAGTCGATCTGCAGGGCGTTCTCGTAGGCGGACCGCTCGATCTCGCCCTTCTGGAAGCCCTGCTCGATCGCGTGCACCGCTCCCCCACGGTCGTCGACGGCCTGCATGAGCGCCTCGATCGCACCCTCCAGGTCGTCCGTCATCGACTCCACCACGTAGGACCCCGCGAAGGGGTCCACGGTCCTGGTCACGTCGGTCTCGTAGGCCAGGACCTGCTGGGTGCGCAGGGCCAGCCGGGCCGCCTTGGCGGTGGGCAGCGCGATCGCCTCGTCGAAGGAGTTGGTGTGCAGGGACTGGGTGCCGCCGAGCACCGCCCCCAGCCCCTGGAGGGCCACCCGGACGAGGTTGATCTCCGGCTGCTGGGCGGTGAGCTGCACCCCGGCGGTCTGGGTGTGGAAGCGCAGCATCATCGACCTGGGGTTCTGCGCGCCGAACTCCTCCTTCATCATCCGGGCCCAGATCCGGCGGGCGGCACGGAACTTCGCGACCTCCTCCAGCAGGGTGGTCCGGGCGACGAAGAAGAACGACAGCCGGGGGGCGAAGTCGTCGACGGCCAGCCCGGCGTCGAGCGCCGCCTGCACGTAGGCCTTGGCGTTGGCGAGGGTGAAGGCGACCTCCTGCGCGGGCGTGGCCCCGGCCTCGGCCATGTGGTACCCGGAGATGGAGATCGTGTTCCAGCGCGGGAGCTCCTGGTGGCAGTAGGCGAAGATGTTGCTGATCAGCCGGAGGGACTCCGCCGGCGGGTAGATGTAGGTGCCGCGCGCGATGTACTCCTTGAGCACGTCGTTCTGGATCGTCCCGGTCAGCTGGGCGGCGGGGATGCCGTTGCCCTCCGCCACGAGCTGGTACATCAGCAGCAGCGAGGCGGCCGGGGCGTTGATCGTCATCGAGGTGGACACCTCGTCGAGCGGGAGCCCGTCGAAGAGCAGCTGCATGTCCTCGACCGAGTCGATGGCCACTCCGACCTTGCCCACCTCGCCGGAGGCCAGGGGGTGGTCGGAGTCGTAGCCCATCTGGGTCGGCAGGTCGAAGGCGACCGACAGGCCGCCGGTGCCGTTGGCGACCAGCTCCTTGTAGCGGGCGTTCGACTCGGCCGCGGTGCCGAAGCCTGCGTACTGCCGCATGGTCCACGGCCGCCCGGTGTACATGCTGGGGTAGACCCCTCGGGTGAACGGGTAGGTCCCCGGCTCGCCCAGCTTCTCGGCGGGGTCGAAGCCGTCCAGGTCCTCTGGTCCGTAGATCGCCCGGATCGGCAGCCCGGACTCGGTCGTCGCCTCTGACATGGACCCCAGCCTACTGTCGTCCGGCGGCCCCCCCGGCGGTGCCCCCGCCCCCGGACCGACCCTGCGCGAACGGGCCGCGGGTGGCACGGACGGCCTCCCCCAGCAGCCCCGGACCGGCGTAGACGAGGCCGGTGTAGAGCTGCACCAGGCTCGCGCCCGCGTCCAGCATGGACCGCGCGTCGTCGCCCGTCCTGAGGCCGCCGACCCCGACGACCGGCAGGTCGGTGCGCGCCACGACGTGGGCCACGACCTCCCGGGCACGACGCGTCAGGGGAGCCCCGGACAGCCCGCCGGCCTCGGCGCGGGCGAGCTCCCGCTCGGCGGGAACCACCCCGTCCCGGGACAGCGTCGTGTTGGTGGCGACGATGCCCGCGACGCCGGCCGCGGTGGCCACCTCGAGCGCCTCGTCCAGGGCCGGGTCGGTCAGGTCGGGGGCGAGCTTGACGAGGACGGGCGTGCCGTCCGCGGCACGGACCACCTCGGTGAGCAGCTCGCGCAGGGGCCCGGCGTCCTGCAGCGAGCGCAGCCCCGGGGTGTTCGGGCTGGACACGTTGACGGCCAGGTAGTCGGCCAGACCCTCCAGCGCCGCGACCGAGGCCAGGTAGTCGCCCACGGCCTCGTGCACCGGGGTCACCTTGCTCTTGCCGATGCTCACGCCCACGGGCAGGTCGACGAGCCCGGCCTCCCGGGCGGCCCGCAGCCGTCGCGCCAGGGCGTGCACCCCCTCGTTGTTGAAGCCCATCCGGTTGACCACGGCCCGCGAGCCGGGCAGCCGGAACAGGCGGGGACGGGGGTTGCCGGGCTGCGGGAGCGCCGTGACCGTGCCCAGCTCCACGTGCCCGAACCCGAGGGCGCCCCAGGTGGGGACGGCCCGGCCGTCCTTGTCCATGCCGGCCGCCAGGCCGACCCGGTGGCGCATCCGCAGCCCGAGCACCTCGACGGGGGGCTGGTCGGCGCGCAGGCCTCCGACGGCATACCCCGCCAGGGACGTCAGCGCCCTCGTCGGGGCGGTCGCCCCCAGACCCTGGGCGAGGGAGACGGTGGCATGGTGCACGCGTTCGGCGTCGAGGCGCCACAGCAGGGGCCGGACCACCCTGCGGTATGCCGTTCCCGCGGCGACCGGGGTCTCCCCGGGAGCGGGGGTGGACGCGGCGGTCGGACCCGGCGACGGTGGCATGGCGCCAACCCTAGACTGACCCTCATGCCCTCCCCGGACCCGGCAGGAGACCCCCTGCACGACCTCACCGCCGTGGTGCCCGCCGGGGGCGCCGGGACCCGGCTGTGGCCCCTGTCCCGGGCATCCTCCCCGAAGTTCCTCCACGACCTCACCGGCTCGGGCCGCTCGCTGCTGCAGGACACGGTGGACCGGGTCCGGCCGCTGGTCGGCGACCGGGTGGTGGTGGTCACCGGGGTGCGGCACGCGGACGCCGTGCGCGAGCAGCTGCCCGAGCTGCTGGCGCAGAACCTGCTCGTGGAACCCGACCCCCGGGACTCGATGCCGGCGATCGGGCTGGCCGCGGCGGTTCTCGAGCTCCGGGACCCCGAGGCGGTGCTCGGTTCCTTCGCCGCCGACCACGTCGTCGGCGAGCCCGACGTCTTCCGGGAGCGGGTCCGGCAGGCCGTGCACGCCGCCCGGACCGGTCTGCTCGTCACGCTCGGGATCACCCCCACCCGCGCCGCGACGGGCTTCGGCTACGTGCGGGTGGGCGGACCCCTGACGGTCGACGGGGCGCCCGACGTGCGGCACGTCGAGGCGTTCGTGGAGAAGCCCGACGAGGCCCTCGCCGCGGACTACGTCGCCTCGGGGCGCTACCTGTGGAACGCGGGGATGTTCGTCGTGCGCGCCGGCACCCTGCTGGACCTGCTCGCCGAGCAGCAGCCCCGGATGGTGCAGACCCTGCGGCAGGTGGCCCGGGACCCGTCCTCGACCGGGGAGAGGTGGGCCTCCCTGACCAGGATCTCGATCGACCACGCCGTCGCCGAGCCGGCCGCGGCGGCCGGGCGGGTGGCGGTCGTGCCGGCCCCCTTCCGGTGGGACGACGTGGGTGACTTCGCCTCGCTGGCCGACCTGCTGCCGGAGTCGGCCGAGCACCCCGGCCTGCGCGTGCTGGGCCCCGAGGACCTCGTCGTCGACGAGGGGTCGACCGGGATCGTGGCCCCTCGTGGGGGTCGGACCGTGGTGACCCTGGGGCTGCGGGACGTCGTCGTGGTCGACACCCCCGACGCCCTCCTGGTGACGACGAGGGACCGCTGCCAGGACGTCAAGGGCCTGGTGGAGACGCTGCGGCGGTCCGGCCGGGAGGAGCTGACCTGAGCACCACGACTCCCGGGCCGCCCCCGCCGCCGCCGCGGCGTCGCGGGCGGCTGCGCGACGGGCTCGGACACCCGCTGCTCACCCGACGCTCATCCTCCGCACACCCCACGGTCGCCCCGGGCACACCCGCGGCGCCCACCCTGGAGCACGTGCGCGTGGCCATCGTGACCGAGTCCTTCCTGCCGGCGCTCAACGGCGTCACCACGAGCGTGTGCAAGATCCTGGAGAACCTGCGGGCCGGTGGCCACGAGGCCCTCGTCGTCGCTCCGGGCACCAGCCCCTGGAGCCCCACCGCCACCCCCGAGTGGTACGCCGGGTTCCCGGTGCACTCGGTCACGAGCGTCCCCGTGCGCCAGTTCCGGGTGGGGCTGCCCTCCTACGAGCTGGAGACGGTGCTGCACCGCTTCGCCCCCGACGTCGTGCACGTGTCCTCCCCGTTCGTCCTCGGCGTGCGTGGCCTGACGGCCGCCCGGGCGCTGGGCCTGCCGTCGGTGGCGGTCTACCAGACCGACATGCCCTCCTACATCCGGCAGCACTCCGGTCCGGCCGGCAACCTGACCTCCCGGGCCGCCTGGCGCTGGATCCGACGGATCCACCAGCAGGCCGACCTCACGCTCGCGCCGTCCACCGCCGCGCTCCACGACCTGGCCGACCACGACGTGCCGCGCGTGGCGCTGTGGGGCCGCGGCGTCGACGCCGACCTCTTCCACCCCGACCGGACGGCCGATCCGCAGACCCGCGAGCTGCGGGCACGACTCGCTCCGGACGGGGAGGTGCTGCTCGGCTACGTCGGCCGGCTCGCCCCCGAGAAGGAGCTGCACCGCCTGGCCGAGCTCGCCGACCTGCCCGGGACCCGCCTGGTCCTGGTCGGGGAGGGACCCAGCCGGGAGCACCTCGCCGAGCTCCTGCCCGGGGCCGCCTTCCTGGGCCGCCGGGAGGGGATCGACCTGGCCCGCGCCTACGCGGCCTTCGACGCGTTCGTGCACACCGGCACGCGGGAGACGTTCGGCCAGACCCTGCAGGAGGCCTCGGCGGCCGGCCTCGCGGTGGTGGCGCCGGCCCGTGGCGGGCCGCTCGACCTGGTCGAGACCGGGCGCACGGGCATGCTCTTCGACCCCGACCGGGCGGGGGCGCTGCGGGCAGCCGTCGAGGAGCTCCTCGTGGGTCCGGACGCCGCCGCGCGCCGCACGCGCATGGGGGCGGCCGGCCGCGCGCTGGTGGTGGGCCGGTCGTGGCCGGCCCTGGTGGACCAGCTGATCGGCCACTACGGTCGGGTGGTGGCCGACGCCGCCCCCGCGGTCGCCTGAGCCCCGGCTCAACCGGCCAGCAGGAAGTCCTCCACGACCTGCCACACGCCGTCGCCGCCGTGCAGGTAGAGCCGGAAGCTGGCCGCCTCGAACGTGCAGGAGAAGGCGGCCAGGTCGGCGAAGGCCCGGTCGAGCACCTCGGGCGAGCGGTTGTGCGAGATCGTCACGTGCGGGTGGTAGGGGTAGTCCAGCCGGCGGGCCACCGGCCCCTCGCGCACGTCCCGCTCGAGCCGTTCGCAGCTGGAGACCCCCTGGGCGACCTGGACGAAGACGACGTCCGAGACCGGCCGGAAGGTCCCGGTGCCGCGCAGGATCACCGTGAACGGGGCGTGCGACCGGGCGACCGAGGACAGGTGCTGACGCAACGGCGCCACCCTGTCGGGGGTGACAGGGGTGGGCGGCAGCAGGGTGATGTGCGTGGGGATGTGCGCCGCGTCCGGCTCGCCGTAGTCCTGACGCAGGCGCTGCAGGTGGCGTCCCCACGGCTCGGGCACGGCGAGGGCCACCCCCACGACGGGGGAGGCGGCGAGGACCTGGGACGTCGAGCCGTCGGGGCCGGCTCCGGAGTCGGACACGCGATCACCCTACCGACCGCGACCGACCCCGGTCCCCCGGCGTGCGCAGAGGGACCGGGGCGGGTGGGTCGGCGGCGGCGGCGGCTCCGCCAGGACCCCGGATCAGCTGTGGGGAACCTTGAAGACCTGACCGGGGTAGATCAGGTCGGGGTTGTCCAGGTTGTTCAACCGGGCCATCTCCTGCCAGTCCACGCCGTAGCCGGCAGCGATGCCCGAGAGGGTGTCCCCGGACTGCACGGTGTGCGTCCGGTACCGCGTGGCCCGGGCCTTCTGCTGCTCGGCCTCCTCCTGCGCGGCCTCCTTCTCGGCGTCGGCCTTGTGCTGCGCAGCCTCCTTCTCGGCGTCGGCCTTCTTCCGGGCCGCCTCGGCCTCGGCGTCGGCCTTGTCCTGCGCGGCCTCGCGCTT
The DNA here is from genome assembly GCA_035581545.1 of Ornithinimicrobium sp. GTDB lineage: Bacteria > Actinomycetota > Actinomycetes > Actinomycetales > Dermatophilaceae > Ornithinicoccus. The sequence continues at coordinate 14,014 of DATISK010000262.1, forward strand.
GGTCTCGTCGGCCTTGCGCTGCTGGGTGGCCGCGTCCGCGGCGGTCGTGCTGTCCGCCGGGTCGCCGGCCCGGCGGGCGGCCTCGTCGGCCTCCTGCTGGGCCCTGTCGGCCCGCTCCTGGGCCTCGGCCTTGACCTTGTCGGCCTTCTCCTGGGCCTCCTGGGCACGCTGGCGGGCGTTCTCCGCGCGCGACTCGTCCGAGGTGATCAGCGCATCCTTGACCTTGTCGAAGAAACCCATCTGACACTCCTTCCGCCAGGTCGGGGCGGGGTGGATCGCCACCCCCGGGTGGCCCGGCCCGGTCGGTGCGACACGCTAACCGGCGGCGCCGGTCGCCGCCACTCCTGCTCCCGGCGGACCGGCGGCGCGGGCCGCCTCCGGGCGCGGCCCGCCCCAGCACCGGGGCGGCATCCGGCTCCGGCCCCGGGCCGCGCCGGTGCTAGCGTCGGACCGACGGGACCCCGGCCACCCGGCTCGGGACCGGGGGCCCCGGCGCAACCCCATACCCGAGGAAAGGGCACCCCCTCATGAACGCTCCCGTCAAGGTCGCCGTGACCGGCGCCGCCGGTCAGATCGGCTACAGCCTCCTCTTCCGCATCGCCTCGGGCGAGCTGCTGGGCAAGGACACCCCCGTCGAGCTGCGGCTGCTGGAGATCACCCCCGCGCTGAAGACGCTGGAGGGGGTCGTCATGGAGCTCGACGACTGCGCCTTCCCGATGCTGGCCGGCATCGAGATCGGGGACGACCCGGACGTCGTCTTCGACGGCGTCAACGTCGCTCTGCTCGTCGGCGCCCGCCCGCGCAGCAAGGGGATGGAGCGCGGCGACCTGCTGGAGGCCAACGGGGCGATCTTCACCGCCCAGGGGCGTGCCCTGAACGACCACGCCGCGGACGACGTGCGGGTCACCGTCACCGGCAACCCGGCCAACACCAACGCCCTCATCGCGCGCAGCAACGCCCCCGACATCCCGGCCGAGCGCTTCGCCGCGCTGACCCGCCTCGACCACAACCGCGCCATCGCGCAGCTGGCGGCCAAGGTCGGGGCACCCGTCACCGACATCACCCGGATGACGATCTGGGGCAACCACTCGGCCACCCAGTACCCCGACCTCTTCCACGCGCAGGTGGCCGGGCGCAACGCCGCCGAGGCGGTGGGTGACCAGGACTGGCTGGAGAACACCTTCATCCCGACCGTGGCCAAGCGCGGCGCCGCGATCATCGAGGCGCGGGGCTCCTCCTCCGCGGCCTCCGCGGCGTCGGCCACCATCGACCACACCCGCGACTGGCTGCTCGGCTCGGCCGAGAACGACTGGGTCTCGATGGCCGTCACCTCGGACGGGTCCTACGGCGTGGCCGAGGGTCTGATCAGCTCCTTCCCGGTCACCACCCGGGACGGCGCCTACGAGATCGTCCAGGGCCTGGACATCGACGACTTCTCGCGCGGCCGCATCGACGCCTCCGTGGCCGAGCTCGCCGAGGAGCGGGACGCGGTCACCGAGCTCGGCCTGATCTGAGCCGCCGGACGCGACGACCGGCCCCCTCCGGCCGGTGAGGACGGGCCCCTCCCGCGCAGGAGGGGCCCGTCCTGCGTCGTGAGGAGGCGCACGGTCCTCAGAGGATGCGGAGGGTGGCGGCCAGCACGGCCACCGCCAGGCCGAGCAGCGCCATGATCGTGGCGTCCACCCACCGGGAGCGCACCGCCAGCCCGCCGACGGCGGCGTCCGGGAGCAGGACCCGGGCGAGCGCGAGGACGCCCATGGTGACGCCGACGGCATACCCGTAGGCACGGAGGTTCTCGGTCACCAGCAGCACGGCGGCCACGGTGAGGCCGAGCACCCCTGCCCCCCACCACATCCCGAGCGGCTGGTGCGGGGAAGCGGCCCGACGCTCGGCCTCGGGGTCGTCGTCGAGCGGCCCCGCGGGAGCCGGGCCCGGGCTCACGCCGGGCCGGCGCCGGCGGACCGCTCCGCGGCCTCCACCACGTTGCTCAGCAGCATGGCCCGGGTCATCGGGCCGGCACCGCCGGGGTTGGGCGAGAGCCAGCCGGCCACCCCGGCCACGTCCGGGTGCACGTCCCCGGCGATCTTCCCCTCGCGGCGGGCGACGCCCACGTCGAGCACGGCTGCCCCGGGCCGGACCATGTCGGGCGTGATGAGGTCGGGCACGCCGGCCGCCGCGACGATCACGTCGGCCCGGCGCGTGTGCGCGGCCAGGTCGCGGGTCCCGGTGTGGCACAGCGTGACCGTGGCGTTCTCCGACCGTCGGGACAGGATCAGCCCGAGCGGGCGACCGACCGTGAGCCCACGGCCGACGACGACGACCTCGGCACCGGCCAGCGGCACCTCGTAGCGCCGCAGGAGCTCCACCACCCCGACCGGTGTGCACGGCAGGGGCGCCGGCTCGCCCAGCACCAGGGAGCCGAGGTTGAAGGGGTGCAGGCCGTCCACGTCCTTGACCGGGTCCACGCGGGAGAGGATCGCGAACTCGTCCAGCCCGGTGGGCTGCTGGACGAGGAAGGCGGTGCAGGCGGGATCGGCGTTGAGCTCGTCGACGACGCCGAGCACCTCCTCCAGGCTCGCATCGGCCGACAGGTCCCGGCGCAGGCTGGCGATGCCGATCTCGGCGCAGTCGCGGTGCTTGGCCCCGACGTACCACGAGCTGGCGGGGTCCTCCCCCACGAGCACCGTGCCCAGCCCGGGGACGACGCCCCTCTCGGCCAGGGCGGCGACCCGGGTCCGCAGCTCGTCCTTGATCGTGGCGAGGACGGCCTTGCCGTCGAGGATCGTGGCGCTCATGGGCCCGAGTGTAGGTCGTGCCTCAGTGGGCGAAGTGGCGGGTGCCGGTGAAGTAGGTGCTCACGCCGGCGGCCTCCGCGGCCGCGACGACCTCCTCGTCGCGGATGGAGCCGCCCGGGGCGACGACCGCCCGGACCCCGGCGTCGAGGAGGACCTGCAGCCCGTCGGCGAACGGGAAGAACGCGTCGGACGCGGCGACCGAGCCGGCGGCACGCTCGGCGGCACGGCTCACGGCCAGGTGGCAGGAGTCGACCCGGTTGACCTGACCCATCCCGATGCCGACGGACGCACCGTCGTGTGCGAGCAGGATCGCGTTGGACCTGGTGGCCCGGACCGCCCGCCAGGCGAACTGCAGGTCGGCCAGGGTGTCCTCGTCGGCGGGCGCCCCGGCGACGAGGCGCCAGCGGGCGGCGTCGTCCCCGCCCCCGTCCACCTGCGCGTCGACCGCGTCCCGGTCCTGGACGAGCAGCCCGCCAGAGACCGGGCGGGTCTCGGTGCCGCCCGGGGTGGGCGAGCCGGCGCGCAGCAGGCGGAGGTTCTTCTTCGCCCGCAGGACCTCCAGGGCCTCCGGTTCGAAGTCCGGGGCAATAACCACCTCGGTGAAGATGTCCTTGACCTGCTCGGCCATGGCCACGGTCACCGGCCGGTTGGTGGCGACGATTCCACCGAAGGCCGACACCGGGTCGCACGCGTGCGCCTTGCGGTGGGCCTCGGCGACGTCGTCGCCCACGGCGATCCCGCACGGGTTGGCGTGCTTGATGATGGCCACCGTCGGCCGGTCCCCGTGGTCGTGCGCCGCCCGGTGGGCGGCGTCGGCGTCCAGGTAGTTGTTGTAGGACATCTCCTTGCCACCCAGCTGCTCGGCCTGGGCGAGACCCGGCTCGGCGACGTGGCTGTCGGCGTAGAGGGCCGCCCGCTGGTGCGGGTTCTCGCCGTAGCGCAGCACCGCCTGCCGGGTCCAGGTCGCGCCCCGCCACGCGGGGAACGCGTCCTCCCCCGCCGCGCCCGCCGCTGTCTCCTGGGAGGCCGTCTGCTGCTGCATCCAGGTGGCCACGTGCACGTCGTAGGTGGCGGTGTGCACGAACGCCTGGGCCGCGAGGTCCTGCCGCTGGGCGAGGGTGAACCCGCCACCGGCGAGTGCGGAGCGGACCTGGGGGTATGCGGAGGGGCTGGTGACCACGGCCACGCTGCGGTGGTTCTTGGCGGCGGCACGCACCATCGAGGGCCCGCCGATGTCGATCTGCTCGACGCACTCCTGGGCGGTGGCGCCCGAGGCCACGGTGTCGGCGAAGGGGTAGAGGTTGACGACGACCAGGTCGAACCCCTCCACCCCCAGCTCCTCCAGCTGGCGGACGTGGTCGGGGTTGGTGGTGTCCGCCAGCAGGCCCGCGTGCACCCGGGGGTGCAGGGTCTTGACCCTGCCGTCGAGGCACTCGGGGAAACCGGTCAGCTCCTCGACCCGGGTCACCGGGAGGCCGAGCGACTCGATGCGGGCGGCCGACCCACCGGTGGAGACGAGGGCCACCCCGGCCTGGTGCAGGTCGGTCACCAGCTCGTCGAGCCCGGACTTGTCGTAGACCGAGACGAGGGCCCGGCGCACCGGCCGGCGACCGCCGTCGGTGTCGTGGGCGGACGTGCCGGTGGTGGAAGTGTCGGGGGTCGGACGGGTGTCCTGCACGGCGGGTCTCCTCAGCGGTCGGATCGCGGTGCGGGCACCCAGGCGGGCGATGCCCACGACGTCACTCCCCGGTGGTGGTCCACCCTCGCCAGTCGTGTCGCGGCCAGTCTACCGGCCGAGCAGGTGCGGTAGGTGCTCCACGAGCAGCTCCCGCTCGGCCTCCTTGATCCGCTCGTGCAGGCTCACCTCGGTGTCCTCCGGCAGCACCGGGACCGCGCGCTGGGCGAGGATCGGACCGGTGTCCACACCGGCGTCGACCCGGTGCAGGGTGCAGCCGGTGACCCGCACGCCGTGGGCCAGCGCGTCGCGGACGGCGTGCGCCCCGGGGAAGGAGGGCAGGAGCGCCGGGTGGGTGTTGACGACCGCGAAGCGCCCGAGCACCTCGGGCCCGAGGATCTTCATGAATCCGGCGGACAGCACCAGGTCGGGGCGGTGGGCGGCGAGGGCGTCCGCGAGCGCGACGTCCCAGGAGGCGCGGTCGGGGTGCTGCCCCAGGGGGACGACGAACGTGGGCAGCCCCCGGTCCCGCGCCCTGCGCAGGCCGGCGATCCCGTCGCGGTCGGCGCCGACGGCCACCACCTCGACCCCGTAGTCCGGGTCGGCGGCGGCGTCGAGCACGGCCTGCAGGAGGGTGCCGGAGCCGGACACGAGCACGACCAGCCGCGCGGCGCCGGTCGACGACGGTCCGGGCGTCGCCACGGGCGGCGTCACCGCCGGCCCGTGAGTCGGCGTCCGAGGAGGTGCCGCACGCCGACGACGACCAGGGCACCCACGGCCACCTCGGCGCCGACCAGGCCGGCGAACCGCCACGGCAGCACCCCGACGGTGCCCAGCAGGCCGGGCGTCAGCCCGCCCGTGGAGAGCCAGCCGAGCAGCAGGGCGACCACGGCCACGAGGGCCGCACCGACCAGCGCCGTCCCGGCCTTGGACCACCAGGTGGACAGCCGGGGGGCCGCACCGGCGACCCGGTGCCCCAGCCACCCGCCGGCGACCAGCGGCACCATCGCCATCGCCCACAGCCCCGGCGGCAGCGCGCCCGGCTCGGGCAGGGCACCCAGCACGGGCAGCAGGGGCAGGTCACCGGCCGTGGACCCGGCCCAGCCGACGTGCACCGTGCCGACGTGCACCCCTGCCCCGGTGAGCCAGGCCAGGGCCCAGACCATCAGGTTGGGCAGCACGAGCAGCTGGGCCAGGGTCAGCACCACGGTGCCCACCCAGCCGGCGTCCAGGGCGGCGTAGAGGGTGAGCACCCGGTCGCCGCGCATGAGGAGCAGACCGAGCACCATGAGGAAGGCGACCGCGGTGAAGCCGACGAGGACCTCCACCGCCGGGGCGACGGCCCGGCGCACGGCGGCAGGGGTGCGCCGGGTCACCCAGCGCAGGCCCGCGTCGACCGTCGGGTGGTCCGCCCGTCGGTGCTCGGCCCACCACACGCCGAGGACCGCGAGCGCGGGGACCAGGAGGGCACCGGGGACCAGGCTGGGCAGCCACACCGGGGCCGGTCCGAAGCTCGCGGTGTGCGCCAGCAGGAGGGCCGCGACGGCATACCCCAGCACGAAGGCCGTCGCCTCGTCGCCCCCGAGCGCGTGCCAGGCGGCCCGCCAGCCCCCGATGCGGGGGACGCGCGAGCGCAGGTCGGTCCGGGAGAGCACGACCTGGTGCGCGGCGTAGGCGCAGACGGCCACGAGGAGCGCGGTCAGCGCCAGGGGGGCCAGCACCACGTCGGTGCCGTCGGCCCGGACCTCGGCCCGGTGGGCCAGCGCCCACACGTCCACCGAGGCGCCGAGGGTCTGCCAGAACGAGGCCGTGCTCCGCTCGTCGGCGACCCAGGTCAGCACGGTCGGCAGCGCCACGGCGATCGCCCCGAGCAGGACGCAGGCCGCACCGGAGAGGACGGCGAGGAGCAGGCCGACCACCCGTCCGGCGGTCAGCCCCCGGGGACGGGGGTCGGGACGGTCGCGGGGTTCGGGGGCGGTCTCCGGTCGCTGCAGCACAGTCATGACCCGTCCATCGTCGCGCGTGGGGCCGGGGCCCCGTGGCAGGCGCGCCGACGGGCGGCCCCCGGAGGGACCGCCCGTCGGCGTGCTCGGAGCAGCTGCGCTCAGCCGAGGTCGGCCACGATCTCGCGCATCAGGCGCGCGGTCTCCGACGGGGTCTTGCCCACCTTGACGCCGGCGGCCTCGAGCGCCTCCTGCTTGGCCTGGGCCGTTCCGGAGGAGCCGGAGACGATGGCGCCGGCGTGACCCATCGTCTTGCCCTCCGGGGCGGTGAACCCGGCGACGTACCCGACGACCGGCTTGGTGACGTTGTCCTTGATGTAGGCCGCCGCCCGCTCCTCCGCGTCGCCGCCGATCTCGCCGATCATGACGATGGCGTCGGTCTCGGGGTCGTCCTGGAAGGCCTGCAGGCAGTCGATGTGGGTGGTGCCGATGATCGGGTCGCCGCCGATGCCGACCGCGGTGGAGAAGCCGATGTCGCGCAGCTCATACATCATCTGGTAGGTCAGGGTGCCCGACTTTGACACCAGGCCGATCCGCCCCGGTCCGGCGATGTCGGCCGGGATGATCCCCGCGTTGGACCTCCCGGGGCTGATCAGCCCCGGGCAGTTGGGCCCGACGATGCGGGTGGTCCCGCGGTCGCGGGCGTAGGCCCAGAACTCGGCGGTGTCGCGCACCGCGATGCCCTCGGTGATGACCACCAGGAGCGGCATGCCGGCGTCGACCGCCTCGATCACCGCGTCCTTGGCGAACTTCGGCGGGACGAAGACGACCGACACGTCGGCGCCGGTGGCCTCCATCGCCTCGGCCACGGACCCGAAGACGGGCACGGTGGCGCCGCCCTCGAACTCGACCTCGGTGCCGGCCTTGCGGGGGTTGACGCCGCCGACCACCTGGGTGCCGGAGGTGAGCATCCGCTGGGTGTGCTTCATGCCCTCGGAGCCGGTCATGCCCTGGACGATGACCTTGGAGCTGTCGTCGAGGAAGATTGCCATAGGAGTCTCTGATCCTTCGTTCGTGGTCTCGTCGGGGGCTTACTTGGCGGCCAGCTCGGCGGCGCTGCGGGCGGCGCCGTCCATGGTCTCCTCGATGGTCACGAGGGGGTGGGCGGCCTCGGCGAGGATCCGCCGGCCCTCCTCCACGTTGTTGCCGTCGAGGCGCACGACCAGGGGCTTGGTCTCCTCCTCGCCGAGCATCTCCAGGGCCTTGACGATGCCGTTGGCGACCGCGTCGCAGGAGGTGATGCCGCCGAAGACGTTGACGAAGACGCTCTCGACCTGCGCGTCGGAGATGATGATCTCGAGCCCGTCGGCCATGACCTCGGCCGAGGCGCCACCCCCGATGTCCAGGAAGTTGGCCGGTTTGGCCACCCCGCCGGTGAACTCCTCGCCGGCGTAGGCCACGACGTCCAGGGTGGACATGACCAGGCCCGCGCCGTTGCCGATGATGCCGACGTTGCCGTCCAGCTTGACGTAGTTGAGGTCGAGCTCCTTGGCCTGCGCCTCCAGCGGGTCGGTCGCCGCCTTGTCCTCGAGCTCGGCGTGGTGCGGCTGGCGGAAGTCGGCGTTGGCGTCCAGCGTGACCTTGCCGTCGAGGGCGACGATCTGGCCGTCCTCGGTCTTGACCAGCGGGTTGACCTCCACGAGCGTGGCGTCCTCGTCGCGGTAGACGAGCCACAGCTTCTGCAGCACCGGGACGATCTTCTCCCCGGTCTCGGCGTCGAAGCCGGCCTGCTCGACGATCTCGCGCGCCTTGGCCTCGTCGATCCCGGTGTTGGCGTCGACCTCGACCCTGGCCAGCGCCTCGGGGCGCTCGACCGCGAGCTGCTCGATCTCCACGCCGCCCTCCTTGTAGCACATCGCGAGCAACGATCGGTTCGCCCGGTCCAGCAGGACCGAGAAGTAGTACTCCTCGGCGATGCGGGCGCCCGCGGCGATCATCACCCGGTGGACGGTGTGCCCCTTGATGTCCATCCCGAGGATCGCCTCGGCGGCCGCCCGGGCCTCCTCGGCGCTCTTGGCCACCTTCACGCCGCCGGCCTTGCCGCGCCCACCGGTCTTGACCTGGGCCTTGACGACGGTGACGCCTCCCGAGTCCGCACCGATCCGCTCGGCGGCCGCGTGCGCCTCCTCCGGGGTGTCGGCGGTGGCGCCGGCCAGCACGGGGACGCCGTGCTTCTCGAACATGTCACGTGCTTGGTACTCGAACAGATCCACGAGTCAGCTTCCCATCGTGTGGTGGTGGTTGGTCGGAACAGGGTGCCACCGGCCCGGGGCGACTGCCGGGGCCGGACCTCAGGCGGGCTGGGCGAGGTGCTCGTCCACCCATCGGGTGATCGTGGAGGTGCTGGTCCCGGGCGTGAAGACCTCGGCCACCCCCATCTCCTTGAGCACCGGGATGTCGTCCTCCGGGATGATCCCGCCGCCGAAGACGACGATGTCGCGGGCGTCCTGGTCCGACAGCAGGTCCAGGACCCGCCGGAAGAGCGTGAGGTGGGCACCGGAGAGGACCGACAGCCCGATGGCGTCGGCGTCCTCGGCGACGGCGGCGGCGACGATCTGCTCGGGGGTCTGGTGCAGCCCGGTGTAGATCACCTCCACGCCGGCGTCCCGCAGGGCGCGGGCGACCACCTTGGCTCCCCGGTCGTGGCCGTCGAGACCTGGCTTGGCCACGACCACGCGCAACGGTGATGAGGTCATGGCCGCAGACTATCGCAGGCCCAGCCGCCGACCGGGGGGCCCCGCTCGGGCGCATCCCGGCCCTGGTCCGAGGGCGCATCCCGGCCCTGGTCCGAGGGCGCGGGCCGGCCGGGCAGGGACGGGTCAGAGCTTCTCGAGCGGAGCCACCCGCACGAGCAGCCGCTTGACTCCCGTCTCCCCCCCGAAGTCCACGTGGGCCATCGCGTGCCGCCCGGTGCCCTCGACGCGCACGACGGTGCCCAGGCCGAAGGAGTCGTGGTTGACCCGGTCGCCCTCGGCGAGCGCGGCCAGCTGGGCCTCCTCGGCCTCCGAGCGCGACCTGCGGGGTGCGCTGCCCCGCGGGTCGAGCCGCACCGCCGCCGGGCGTCCCTGGCCCCGGTCGCCGCCCCAGCCACCCTGCCAGCCCATCCCCTCGGCCGCCGACCGTCGACCGGTCATGCTGGTCCGGTCGGCGTCGGTGCGCTGCCAGGTGACCAGCTCCTCGGGGATCTCGTCGAGGAAGCGGGAGGCCGGGAACCACTGGGGGGCGCCGAAGGCCGCGCGGGTGCCGGCCCGGGACAGGTGCAGCTGCTCGCGGGCACGGGTGATGCCGACGTAGGCCAGGCGGCGTTCCTCCTCCAGCTCGGCGGGGTCGTCGAGGCTGCGCTGGTGGGGGAAGGTGCCGTCCTCCAGGCCGGTGAGGAAGACGACCGGGAACTCCAGCCCCTTGGCGGTGTGCAGGGTCATCAGGGTGACCACCCCGCCGCCGTCGCTCCCGTCGGGGATCTCGTCGGCGTCGGCGACCAGGGACACCTGCTCGAGGAAGTCGACCAGGCCCCCCTCGGGGTAGGTCTCGTCGAACTCGCGCGCGACGGACACCAGCTCGGCCAGGTTCTCCACCCTGGTCTCGTCCTGGGGGTCGGTGCTGGCGCGCAGCTCGGCGAGGTAGCCGGTGCGTTCCAGGATCGCCTCCAGCAGGTCGCCCACCCCGCTGTCAGGGTCCTCGGCGACCCGGCCCAGACCCTCCAGCAGGGCGGTGAACCCGGAGATCGCCGCCACCGACCGGGTCGCGATCGCCGGGGCGTCGGCCGCCCGGCCGAGGGCGGCCACGAAGGGGATGCGCTCCCGTTCGGCGAGGGCGGCCACGGCCCCCACCGCCCGGTCCCCGATGCCGCGCTTGGGGGTGTTGAGGATACGGCGCAGGTTGACGTCGTCGGCCGGGTTGGCCACCACCCGCAGGTAGGCCAGCGCGTCCTTGACCTCGCGCCGCTCGTAGAAACGGGTGCCGCCGACGACCTTGTAGGGCAGACCGGTGCGGACGAGCACCTCCTCCAGCGCCCGGGACTGGGCGTTGGTGCGGTAGAAGACCGCGACGTCCCCCGGACGCACCGCGCGCTCGTCGGCCAGCTCGTCGATCCGCCGGGCCACGAACGAGGCCTCGTCGTGCTCGCTGTCGGCGACGTAGCCCACGATCGGCTGCCCCTCCCCGGACTCGGTCCACAACCGCTTCTCGCGCCGTTTCGGGTTGCGGGCGATGACCGCGTTCGCGGCCTGCAGGATCGTGGCCGTGCTGCGGTAGTTCTGCTCGAGCAGGATGGTCCGGGCGTCGGGGTAGTCCTGCTCGAACTCGACGATGTTGCGGATGGTCGCGCCGCGGAAGGCGTAGATCGACTGGTCGGCGTCGCCGACGACGCACAGCTCGGCCGGCGCCAGGGCCCGGCCCGCGCCGTCGACGATGTCGCCGTGGGTGCCGACCAGCTCGCGCACCAGGGCGTACTGGGCGTGGTTGGTGTCCTGGTACTCGTCCACCATCACGTGCCGGAAGCGGCGTCGGTAGTGCTCGCGCACGTCGGGGAAGGCCCGCAGCAGGTGCACCGTGGTGGCGATGATGTCGTCGAAGTCCAGCGCGTTGGCCTGCCGCAGCCGGCGCTGGTACATCGTGTAGGCCTCCGCGACCTTCTGCTCGTAGGGGTTGGCCCCCACCCCCGCGGCGAAGGACTCCTCGTCGACCAGCTCGTTCTTGGCCGCGGAGACCTTGGCCAGGAAGGCCCGCGGCGGGTAGCGCTTGGGATCCAGGTCCAGGTCGCGGACGACCATGCCCATGAGGCGCTGGCTGTCGGCCGCGTCGTAGATCGAGAACGTCGAGCGCAGGCCGGCGGTGGCCGCCTCGCGGCGCAGGATCCGCACGCAGGCGGAGTGGAAGGTGGAGACCCACATCGCCCGGGCCCGCGGACCGACCAGCGCCTCGACCCGTTCCCGCATCTCGGCGGCCGCCTTGTTGGTGAAGGTGATGGCCAGCACCTGACCGGGATGGACGGCGCGCTCGGCGAGCAGGTAGGCGATCCGATGGGTCAGCACCCGGGTCTTGCCGGAGCCCGCACCGGCCACGATCAGCAGCGGGCTGCCCGCGTGCACGACCGCCTCTCGCTGCGGGTCGTTGAGCCCGGCGAGGAGCTCGGCCACCGACCGGCCGGCCCCCTGGGGGTGGCGCTGCTGGTCACCGCCGGGCCTCGTCCCCGTCCCGGCCCGGCCCTCGACCGCCCAGGCGGGGATCCCGCGGTCGTCGACCTCGTCGTCGGACCCGGCGGGACCGTCGGCGGCGTCGATGGACCGCCCGGGCTGCGGGACGTCGAGGGAGAGGTGGTCGAACAGGCTGCTCATCGTCCGACCATGGTAGGCGCCGTCGGCGACTCACCCGGCCCGCCTCCACAGCCGGACCGGCGGGTGCGCCGCATACCCTGGTGGGCGTGAGCACCCCCGCGACCCCTGCCGGAACCAGCCCGGGCACCCCCTCGTGACCGCCCTGCCCCTGACGGCCTCGGCCGCCGCGGGCGGTTCGTCCAGCTACCTGGACACGCCGACCCTGGCCATCCTCGTCGGTGGCCTGGTCGTCGCCCTCGTCTGCCTGGTGGCCGGTCTCAACGGCCGGGCTCCCGGCCCCGTCACGGTCGGCGTCACGGCCCTGCTGCAGGTGGGGGCGCTGGCCTACCTGGGGCTCTACCTGTGGCGCCAGGTGGCCGGCCAGTCCCCCGGCGGCCCCGGCTGGGAGCTGTGGGCCTACCTGGTGACGATCGCCTTCCTGCCGGCGGTGGCCCTCATCTGGGCCCGGGAGGAACGGACCCGCTGGAGCACCCTCGTGCTGTCCGTGGCCGCGTTCACGGTGGCGGTGATGGCAGCGCGCTCGGCCCAGATCTGGTACGGCGTCGGGTTCACGCCGTGAGGCGGCCCACGGCCCACGGGGGCGACCGGCGGCACGGACCCGGGCGGGTCATCCTGGCGCTCTACCTCGTCTTCGTCATCGGGACGGTCTCCCGGTCGGCGGCGCAGATCCTCACCCGCTTCGACCAGGCTCCCCTGGCCTACTCGTTGTCGGCCCTCGCGGCGGCGGTCTACGTCGTGGCCCTGGTCTCCCTGGCCCTGCCCGGACGGACCGCCTGGTGGGTCAGCGTGACGGCGCTGTCCGTGGAGCTGGCCGGCGTCCTGGTCGTGGGCACCTGGAGCCTGCTCGCGCCCGAGATGTTCCCCGACTCCACCGTCTGGTCCGGCTACGGGATCGGCTACCTGCTCATCCCCCTGGTGCTGCCCGTCGCCGGACTCTGGTGGCTGCTGTCCGACCGGGGCGCCCGGTCCGAGGACGGCGCCGCGGTGGCCGAACGGTGAGCCGTCCCGTCCCCACGCTGCGGGCCCCGGGGTGGCGCGACGTCCTGCAGTCGGTGGCCGGCCTCACGGTCGTCGTCCTGCTGATCGCCTACGGCATGCCCTACCTGCTGGACACCTCCTGGGCGGCCATCGGCACCCAGCTCTCCCGGCTGCGGGCCGGCCCGGCGGTCGCCATGGGCGTGCTGCTGCTGGCGGGGCTCTACTGCTACACCTTCGTCCTCACCGGGTCCTTGCCCGGCCTGCGGCCGGGCAAGGCGCTGCGGCTGAACGCGGTGACCGCGACCATCGCCAACCTGGTCCCCCTCGGTGCCGCCGTGGGCGTGGCGGTCGCCTGGACCATGCTGCGCACCTGGGGCTTCTCCCGACGCGCCATCTCCTCCTCGGTCCTCGTCACGGGCGTCCTCAACCTCCTCGCGCGGGTGGCCCTGCCCGTCCTGGGGTGCCTGGTCCTGGTGGCCGGCCCCGTCGACGCGCCGGCCGCCGTGGTGGCCGGGGCCTGGGTGGCCGGTGCGCTGGGGACCGGGGTCGTCGGGGTCACCGCCCTGGTCCTGCTCTCGGACCGGGTGGCGACGGCGGTGGCCGTCGTGGTGCGCGTGGTGGCCGCGCCGTTCAGCCGTGGCGTCCGCGACGCGCGGGGCACGGCCGACCTGGTCGTGGGCGACCAGCGGCAGCGGATCGTGGAGGTCCTCGGGTCGCGCTGGGGCACGATGACGCTGGGGATGGCCGGCCAGTTCCTCTTCCTCTTCGGCCTGTACTGGCTCGCCGCACGCACGGTCGGGATGGACCTGCCGGTCGCCGCCCTCGTGTGCGCCTACACCTTCCGCCAGCTGCTCACCGTGATGGCGGTGACCCCCGGCGGGCTCGGCGTCACCGAGGTCGGGACCGCCGGGGTGCTGGTGCTGCTCGGCGGGGACGCCGGCGCCGCCTCCGCGACGGCCCTGCTGTATGCGGTGTACGCCCACCTGCTCGTCGTGCCCTTCGGGCTGGCGGCGATCGGACACTGGTGGGTGGTGGCGGGCCGCCGCAGCGTGGCGAAGGGTCAGCCGCCGGCCGTCGAGGTGCGCACGGACGGGCGGGGGACCCAGGAGGGCAGCCGCCGCGACCTGCCCGACCCGGACTGACCGGCCTGGAGCAGCCGTCGCACCTGACGGTCGTGCGCCTGCCGGGCGAGGGTGTCGTCGACGGGCTCGGGAACGAAGTCACCCGTGGCCCGCCGGGCCGCGATCTGCAGCAGGCCGTCGGCGAGACCGGGGTTCGCCGGCAGGACGGGACCGTGCAGGTAGGACCCGACGACGTTGCCGGACCGCGCACCCTCGGTGCCGTCGGCGCCGTTGTTGCCGCTGCCCACCCGCACCCGGCCGAAGGGCTCCTGCCCCGCGGCCAGCACGGTGGACCCCGAGTGGTTCTCGTAGCCCACGACCTCGCCGAACCCGGTGTCCAGGACGACCGGACCGATCATCCGGGTGGCGTTGCCGGTCGTCGTGACCGCCAGGATCCCCAGCCCGGGCAGCCGGGTGCCCTCCACGGTGAGGAACGCCTCGCCGAAGAGCTGGTACATGCCGCAGATCATCAGCATGGGGACCCCGTCGGCGGCCAGCTCGCGCAGCCGGTCGCCGTGGGTGGCCAGGTCGTCCTGGACCCGGGCCTGGCCGCTGTCCTGGCCACCTCCGCCGAGGACCAGGTCCACCCGCTCCGGCCAGGGCGCTCCCGGGTGGTGGTCGTGGACCACCGGGCGGTAGCCGTGCCAGCGCAGGCGGGCCGCCAGGCACCGGGTGTTGCCCAGGTCGCCGTAGATGCTCATCTCCCGGGGGTAGAGGTGCACAAGGTGCACCTCCCCCTTCTCCGCCGGGACGTCCGCGAGCTGGGTGATGGCCCGCGGCAGCCCGTCGCCGAACTCCGGCGGCAGCGGGGCGTCGTGGGACGGGACCGGGTCGGTGGGCAGACCGCTCATGCCGTGGGGTCCTCTCCGAAGCGGGCCAGGCCGTAGCGGTCGGCCAGCCGCCGCCGTAGGTGCATCATCGCGGTGTAGGTGCAGAAGATGCGCGTGGGCCGGCCGGGGTGCTCGGCCAGGAAACGGTCCAGGGCCCGGTCCAGGTCCGTCTCCACGGCACCCACCTCGACCCCGTCGTAGCGCAGCCGCAGCGCCATGTCCCACCCGCGCACGCCCGTGGTCAGCGCCACGCCCCGGTGCCGCAGCGACTCGAAGGACACGTCGTAGAGCCAGGAGACGTCCCGACCGTCGGCGTAGTTGTCGTTGATCGCCACCATCGTGTCCACCGGCTCGTTGCCGTAGGTACCCAGGGCCACGGTGAAGCCCGCCGGGTTCTTGACGAGGACCAGCTCCAGCGGCGCCCCGTCCACGTCGACGACCTCACCCCGGCCGAACGGGGGGTTGACCGCCGCCAGCGCCCGGGCCGCGACCTCGGCGGAGAACTCCTCGCCGAGCAGCTGCCGTGCGCTCGTCGTCGCGGCCGTGGCGTTGATCATCGCGGCCAGCCCGCGCTGGCGCAGGGTCACCGGGCCCACGTCCCGCCCGCCGGGGAAGCGCACGGTCAGGCCCCTGCCGTCGGGGTCGGGCAGGAGCAACCCGTCGTGGTCGCCCATCTCCGGCCGGGCGTCCGTGTCCTCGAACCGGACGTCCGCCTCCTGCAGCTCCGGCAGCCGGTCGGCGATGCTGGGGTCGACCCCGAACCAGCGCACCTCCACCTCCGGCTGCAGGCGGCCCCGCACCCGGGAGATGAACGAGTCGTCGGCGTTGAGCACCACGCCGGTGGTGGTCTGCTCGCCGAGCCGGGTCAGCAGCCGGGCGGTGTGGTCGATCTCGGCGAACCGGTCGAGCTGGTCCCGGGCGACGTTGAGCAGCAGCGCGTGCGTGGGCCGCACCTGCGCGGCGAAGTGCAGCGCGTGCGCCTCGTCGAGCTCGACGACCGCCACGTCCGCGTCCAGCCGCCCGTTCAGGTGCACCTCCCCCAGCAGGGAGGAGATCACCCCACGGGTGAAGTTGGACCCGGTCGGGTTGGTGAACACCCGCCACCCGTGCGCACGCAGCAGGGCGACGAGCATCTTGGTCGTCGTGGTCTTGCCGTTGGTGCCCGAGACGACGACGACACCACGGGGCAGGGACCCGAGGGTGTGCCGCAGCACCGCGGGGTCGATCTTCTCCGCCACGAGGCCGGGCAGCGCCGATCCCCCGCCGCGCAGGCGGGAGGCAAGCCGGGCGCCCCGTCCGGCGACGAGCGCCGCGGTGGTGCGCAGCGGCATACCTCTCACTCCCACTCGATGGTGCCCGGGGGCTTGCTGGTCACGTCCAGCACCACCCGGTTGACCTCGGGGACCTCGTTGGTGATCCGCGAGGAGATCCGGGCGAGCACGTCGTAGGGCACGCGGGTCCAGTCGGCGGTCATCGCGTCCTCGCTCGAGACCGGGCGCAGGACGACCGGGTGGCCGTAGGTGCGGCCGTCACCCTGCACCCCCACCGACCGCACGTCCGCCAGCAGGACGACCGGGCACTGCCAGATCTCCCGGTCGAGGCCGGCGGCGGTCAGCTCGGCCCGGGCGACGGCGTCGGCGCGGCGCAGGACCTCGAGCCGCTCACCGGTGACCTCCCCCACGATCCGGATGCCCAGGCCCGGTCCGGGGAAGGGCTGGCGCCAGACGATGGTCTCGGGCACGCCCAGCTCCAGGCCGACCTGGCGCACCTCGTCCTTGAAGAGGGTGCGCAGCGGCTCGATCAGCTGGAACTGCAGGTCGTCCGGCAGTCCGCCGACGTTGTGGTGGCTCTTGATGTTGGCGGCGCCGCTGCCCCCGCCGGACTCGACGACATCGGGGTAGAGAGTGCCCTGGACGAGCCACCTGACCGGGTGGTCGTCCTCGTGGGTCGCGTCGTGGGCCCGGACCAGGTCCCGGGCCGCCTGCTCGAAGACCCGGATGAACTCCCTGCCGATGATCTTGCGCTTCTCCTCCGGGTCGCTGACGCCGGCCAGCGCCGAGAGGAATCGCTCGCGGGCGTCCACGACGACCAGGTCGACCCCGGTCGCGGCCACGAAGTCCTCCTCGACCTGCTGGGCCTCCCCCTCGCGCAGCAGCCCGTGGTCGACGAAGACGCAGGTGAGCTGGTCGCCCACCGCTCTCTGGACCAGCGCGGCCGCCACCGACGAGTCGACGCCCCCGGAGAGGCCGCACAGCACCCGGTCCTGGCCGACCCGCTCGCGGATGTCCTCGACGAGCTGCTCGACGACGTTGCCGCTGGTCCAGGTGGGCTCGATCCCGGCGCCGCTGACCAGGAAGTTGGTCAGCACCTCCTGGCCGTGCGCGGAGTGCAGGACCTCGGGGTGCCACTGCACCCCGTAGAGGCGACGGTCGTCGTCCTCGAAGGCGGCCACCTCCGCCCCGGGGGTGGTCGCGGTCACCCGGGTCCCGGGGGGTGCGGCGGTCACCGAGTCGCCGTGCGACATCCAGACCGCCTGACTGCCCGGCTGTCCCGTGAACAGGGTGCTGGTGGTGTCGGTGATCGCGGCCACGGTGTCGCCGTACTCGCGCGCCCCGGTCCGGGCCACCTCCCCGCCGAGCGTGTCCGCCATGACCTGGAACCCGTAGCAGATCCCCAGCACCGGGACCCCCGCGGTGACCACGGCCTCCTCCAGGGCCGGTGCCCCCTCGGCATACACCGACGAGGGTCCTCCGGAGAGGACGATCGCGGCAGGGTCCTTGGCGAGCATCTCGGCCGCCGGCATGGTGTGCGGCACGACCTCGCTGTAGACGTTCGCCTCGCGCACCCGCCTGGCGATGAGCTGGGCGTACTGGGCGCCGAAGTCGACGACGAGGACCGGTCGCTGGTCGAGGGGCTGGGTCACGCCGCCACCCTATCCGCGTCGACCTGCTCCCCCGCGATCTGCGCCGACGCCTCGCGGCTGACCCGGTGCTCGACCCAGAAGGACAGGAACGGCACGCACCCGGCCAGCATGACGAGGACCATCTTGCCCAGCCCCCAGCCCAGCTCGAAGCCGAGCAGGGCCACCGCGACCACGTACACCATGTAGAACCAGCCGTGCGGCGCGGGCCACCAGGCCAGCGCGTGGTTGTCGAAGCCGTAGCGCAGCACCATGTGCGCCACGAGCACGAGCAGGCCCACCCCGACGAGGAAGGCCATGACACGGAAGAAGGTGAGCTTGGCACGGGCGGTCATCGGTGGTCTCCTCGGGAGCCGGTGGTGGTCAGGGGACGGTGATCCTCGGGTATGCCGTCGGCGCCCCGGCCGGGCGGACGGTCGCCGCGGGCGGCGTCCCGGAGGAAGCGGACGTACATGTAGACGGCGAAGGCGGCGAAGACGAACCACTGCAGGCCGTAGCCGAAGTTGCGCCACACGATGCCGCTCTCCCCGAAGACGGGCGGCGGGATGCGGACCACCTGCGGCGATGTCACGGGCGGCTCCTCCTCCACGAGGAAGAGGAATCCGTTGTACAGCGGCTCGTCCCAGTCGTTGACGAGGTCCGCACTGTCGATCGACCCGCGTCGTCCCTCGACCGGCGGGCCGTCCTCCGCGGGCGACTCGCTGGGGGCGAGGGTGCCGGTGAGCTGCACCGGGCTGGTCGCCGGGAGGTCGGCGGCGGCCGGATCGGTGACGAAGCCGCGGACCACCGGCAGCAGCGCGGGCCCGACGGCCGTGGTGGTGCGCAGCGGGGTCACCACCCAGAAGCCGCGCTCTCCCTCGAGCAGGCGGTCGGGCACGAGGAACTGGTCCTCGGGGACGTAGCGACCCGTCGTGGACACGGACAGGCCGGCGGCGTCGTCGGGGAAGGTCTCGTGGGGAGCCATCACCGCGGCCAGCGGCTCGGTGGGGCGGGCGGCC
>DATISK010000263.1:0-15891 GCA_035581545.1 Ornithinimicrobium sp.
AGCGGGTCACGCTCGGGGGCTTCCTGGACTGGCTCGACGCCGCCCGGGAGCACGAACGTGGACTGGAGGAGGCCGACGTCCCCGAGCTGGCCGAGGTGCACGTCGACGCCGGGGCCGTCCAGGTCCTCACGGTCCACGCAGCCAAGGGCCTGGAGTGGGACGTCGTCGCCGTCCCCGGGCTCGTGGAGGGCACCTTCCCCTCGGGCCGGGTGCTGCCCCGCCCCGAGGCCGGGGGATGGATCGTCGGCCCCCGCAAGGACCGGACCTGGCTCACCGGCATCGGACGCCTGCCCACCCCTCTCCGGGGCGACCGCGAGGACCGGCCGGACCTGGGCTGGAGCACGGTGGGCGACACCCACGAGCTGCGCGACGCGCTCGAACAGATGGCCCTCGCGGGCGGGACGTACTCGGTGAGGGAGGAGCGTCGCCTGGCCTACGTGGCCTTCACCCGGGCCCGCCGGCGGATGTTGCTGACCGCTCCGGTGTGGTCGACCGGCAAGCTGCCCCGGGTCACCTCCCGGTTCCTGGAGGAGGTCCGGGCGCTCGCGACGGACGGGGTCACGACGCGCCGGTGGGCCGACCTGCCGGATCCTGCCGACACGGAGCAGCACCAGAATCCCAGGCTCGCCGAGGAGGAGACGGCCCCGTGGCCGGTCTCGCCGGACGCCCGCCGGCAAGCTGTCCGCGACGTCGCCGTCGCCCTGGCGTCGGCCAGGGAGGCGCACCCGGGGAACCGGTCCCCGACGTCGGACCATCCGGAGCGGGCGGAGTGGGACCAGCTCGCCGCGCTGCTCCTGGCCGAGCGGGCCGAGGACCGGCACTCCGACCAGGAGCCGACAGTGCCCGACCACCTGTCCACGTCGGCGGTCGTCGAGCTCTCCCGAGATCCCCGGGCCTTCCGCGCATCCCTGCGTCGACCGGTCCCCCGACCTCCTGCTCACCATGCCCGGCTGGGCACGGCCTTCCACGCATGGGTGGAGCAGCACTACGCTGCGGCTGCCCTGGTGGACGTGGACGACGTCGACGACCGGGACGAGGGTGGGGGAGCCGGCGATGACCTCAGCGCCCTGCAGGAGAACTTCCTGGCCAGCGAGTGGGCGGACCGCGCCCCGGTCGCCGTCGAGGTCGCGGTCGAGACCACCGTGGCGGGTCGGCGCGTCAGGGGCCGGCTCGACGCCGTGTTCGTCGACGAGGACGGGGGACTGACCGTGGTCGACTGGAAGACGGGAAGCCCCGGCCCGGCTGAGGCGCAGCAGCACCGTGCCCTGCAGCTGGCCGTCTACCGGCTGGCCTACGCCCGGCTCACGGGGAGGCCGGAGGACCAGGTGCGGGCGGCGTTCTTCTACGCCGCCACCGGCAGGACGGTGCGACCGGACCTGCCGGGCGAGGTCGAGCTGGAGCAGCTGCTCGCCGGGCTCACCGCCGACCCTGCCCTCCCGGACACGCCGGTCGTCCGAGGGCCGCGGGGCTGACCTGGCCCTTCAGCCCTGTTCCGCGGGAGGAGCGGTGGTGGGCCGGTCGTCCTCGGACGCGACGTCGGGCTCGACCGGCATGCCGTAGAGCTCGGTCAGACGGTGCTCGTCGTCCAGCTCGTCGGTCTCGCCCTGGTCGTCGTCACTCGGGGGGCTGCCCGGGTCGGCCTCCAGGTCCTCGGCGTCCGGTCCGTCCCGCGGCCCGGCCGCCTGGTCGTCGTCGTTCTCGCCATTCTCGCCCTTCTCGTCGGCCTCGACCGGGTCGGCACCCTGGTCCTGCCCGGTCGAACCCGGCGTTGCCGGTTCCGTGGCGCGCAGACGACCGGGCACCGGCACCTCCATCGTCGCGTCCTCGTGGTCGTGGACGTCCCGGGGGTCGTCGACGGCCACCGGGCCCAGCGCGACGCTCTCGTCCGCGACCGGGTGGTCCTCGGTGGAGCGGTCGTTCCCCTGCGGGTGGTCCTCGACGGGGACGTCCTCCGTGACCGAGGAGGCCTCGTCCTCGACGCCCCGGCTCACGTCGCCGGCCGGACCGTGGACGTCGTCCGCGGCGAGGTCGTCCGCGACCGGGTCGGCAACCACCTCGGCGGCGTCCGCGACCGCGGCGGGACCGCGGGCGGTGACAGGGACGAGGGCGTCGTCGTCCTCGGTCAGCCGGTCCATCCGGCGAAGGGCCTCCTCGGCGCGGCGCACCGCCTCACCCCGGTCCTCGGCGACCGCCGTCGCCAGGCCGCGGAGCGTGCGGACCTCGGCGTGCAGGCGGGCCCGCACGTGCAGGTAGGGATCCGGCCGTTGGGCGCGGGCCAGGGTGTAGCTCTCCAGCACCGAGCTCCAGGCCTGCGGAGAAGCCTGGGCGCTCAGCTCGGCCAGATCCACGGCGGGGTCCGAGACCGCCGCCTCCTCCCACCCCGTGACCGCCACGACCCGCGCGCTGGCCGCGTCGTCGTCGGCGAAGGTCACCAGCACCGTGCTCCCCCGGAAGCGGCCGTGGACGGGAGTCGTCGCGAACTGCCACAGGGGTGCGGCGTCGAAGGCCTCCTCCCAACGGGCCAGCAACCCGGTCGGCACCCGCCCGGTCTCCGCAGCCCGGTCCACCTCGGCGATCAGCCGCTGACGGCAGGCCGCTGCGTCCAGCACGGGGACGTCCTGCTCCTCGAAGGCCCCCCGGGGGATGTTGTGCACCGCGGCGATCGCCCGGGCCAGGGCGCTGGCCAGACCCGGACCGGACGGCACCCTGCGCAGGTCCACCGGCGAACCCTCCACGAACGGGTATACCGCCGCCCTGCCGTCCGGACCCACGTCGGCGTACCCCACGGGCGCCGGGACCTTGAAGGGCACGTGGCGGGACAGCTGGCGGACCAGCTCGTCGTGCTGCTGCAACCGGGCACCGGCCACCGGGGTCAGCGGTGCCCGCACGAGCCATCGCCGACCCGTCGTGTCCTCCACCAGGGCCTGCTGATGCTCCATGGGGGAGTCGTCGTCGGCCGGGCCGATCGCCGCCACCGCCACGGGTTTCATCCCCGGGACGGCGGCACTGGCGAGGGCGGCCAGGGCCAGGTCGCTGCGCATCACGGGATCCACCGTATGCCGTGCGCGCCCCGCAGCCCGTCAGGCGGGGCGGTACGTCCCGGGCCGGTCGGTGCCGACGCCTACAGTGGCCCGGTGAGCCCGCACGACGAGACCCTGCTGGACCTGGCCCTGTCCCGCTCCGCGGTGCCGAGGGCGGCCCACGAGCGCGCCGACGCGGCCACCGTGGAGCGGGCGCTGGCCGAGGGCGGCACCCGGGTCCTGGAGCTCTGCGACGGGCGCGCCCGCGTCCTCGGCGGGGCTTCGCCCCGGTTGGCCCTCCGGGGACCCTGCGCGGAGGACGCCCGGCGGACCCCGTGGTTCCTGGGTCGCCACAGCGGCACCGCATACCTCGCGGTGGACCTCGGCGCCGCCGCCGAGGGGTGCGGAGCCACCCCCGAGGAGTGGTCCTCGTTGCGCGAGCTCGGGGCCGACCTCGACGACGTCGAGGCGGGCCTGCTCACGACGGCCACCGCCCTGCACGGGTGGCACCGCACCCACCGCCACTGCCCACGGTGCGGGGACGGCACCGAGGTGGTCCAGGCCGGCTGGGTGAGGCGTTGTCCCCGCGACGGGTCCGAGCACTACCCGCGCACGGACCCGGCGGTCATCATGGCCGTCGTCGACGCCGAGGACCGGTTGCTCCTGGGGACCGGTCAGCCGTGGCCGGACGGCCGGGTGTCCGTGCTCGCCGGTTTCGTGGAGGCCGGGGAGACGCTGGAGGCCGCGGTCGCCCGTGAGGTGCTCGAGGAGGTCGGCGTGGAGGTGACGGACGTGGAGTACCGCGGGAACCAGCCCTGGCCCTTCCCCGCCTCCCTCATGATGGGTTTTCGCGCCCGGGCAGCGACGACCGCGTTGACGGTCGACCCGGCCGAGCTGAGGTCTGCCGGGTGGTACACCCGGGAGGAGCTGCGGTCCCGCGTCGAGGACGGGACGCGCACCCTGCCCTCCCGCGTGTCCATCGCCCGGGTCCTCATCGAGGAGTGGTTCGGCGGTCCCCTCACCGCGCCCGAGGCAGGCCGATGACGACGGCCGGCGCACCCCGATCGGCGGAGGACCTGCTGGCCGGGCTGGACCCGGAGCAGCGCGAGGTCGCCGAGCACCCCACCGGGCCCATGGTCGTCCTGGCCGGGGCGGGGACGGGCAAGACCCGGGCGATCACCCACCGGATCGCCTACGGGGTGGCCAGCGGGGCCTACCACCCGGGGCGGGTGCTGGCCGTGACCTTCACCGCCCGTGCCGCGGGGGAGATGCGGACCCGTCTGCGGGGCCTGGGGGTGCCTTCCGTGCAGGCTCGGACCTTCCACGCCGCGGCCCTGCGTCAGCTCCAGTTCTTCTGGCCGCAGGCCGTGGGCGGAGCCCCGCCCGACGTGGTGGCCCAGAAGGTCCCGCTCGTGGTCGAGGCGGCCGGCCGGCTGCGTCTGCGGCTGGACCGGGCGGGGCTGCGCGACGTCGCCGCCGAGATCGAGTGGGCCAAGGTGAGCATGCTCACCGCCGAGAGCTACCCGGTGGCCGCGCGGGCAGCCGGTCGCCAGCCGGCGGGTCTGGACGCCACCGCGATGACCAGGGTCCTGGAGGTCTACGGGGAGGTCTGCGCCGAGCGGCACGTGATCGACTTCGAGGACGTGCTCCTGCTCACGGTGGGCCTGCTCGACGAGTACCCCCAGGTGGCGGCCCAGGTGCACCAGCAGTACCGCCACTTCGTGGTCGACGAGTACCAGGACGTCAACCGACTGCAGCAGCACCTGCTGGACCTGTGGGTGGGTCGACGGGCCGACCTGTGCGTCGTCGGCGACCCCGCCCAGTCCATCTACTCCTTCACCGGTGCCTCCGCCGACCATCTGCTGACGTTCGCGCAGCGGCACGAGGACGCGGCGACGGTGCGGCTCGTCCGCAACTACCGCAGCTCTCCGCAGGTGGTCCACCTGGCCAACCTCGTCCTGGGTGCCGCGCGTCGGTCCGGGGACCGGACGGAGGAGCCCGGCGTCCCTGCAGGGGGTCGGAACGCAGGGGTGGAGCTGGTCGCCCAGTCGGCGGACGGGCCCACCCCGAGGCTCACGGCCTACGACGACGACGAGGCCGAGGCCCGCGGCGTCGCCCACCGGGTCGCCGGCCTCCTGGCCGAGGGGGTGCCTGCCAGCGAGATCGCCGTGCTCTACCGCACCAACAGCCAGTCCGAGGCCGTCGAGTCGGCGCTGGCCCAGGCCGCCGTCCCCTACCTGGTCCGCGGCGGTGAGCGGTTCTTCTCCCGGGCCGAGGTCCGCTCGGCGGTCCTGCTGCTGCGCGGCGCCGTCCGCTCCGACGACGGGTCGTCGACCCTCGGCGAGAACACCCGGGCGGTGCTCTCCGGGGCCGGGTGGTCACCGGAACCGCCGTCGGGCGGGGGCGCCACCAGGGAGCGGTGGGAGAGCCTGCAGGCGATCGTGCTGCTGGCCGACGACCTGGCCCGCAGCTCGCCCGCGGCCCGCACCGCGGAGCTGGTCGCCGAGCTCGACCGCCGGGCCGCCGAGCAGCACGCCCCCACCGTGCAGGGGATCACCCTGGCCTCGCTGCACGCCGCCAAGGGGTTGGAGTGGGACGCCGTGCTGCTGATCGGATGCAGCGAGGGACTCCTGCCGATCACTCTGGCGGACACCCCCGAGCGGGTCGAGGAGGAGCGTCGTCTGCTCTACGTCGGGGTGACCCGGGCGCGCCGGCACCTGGACCTCAGCTGGGCAGGGTCACGGTCCGCCGGGGGGCGCTCCACCCGCAAGGTGTCCCGGTTCCTCGCACCCGCGGTGCCGGTGCTCGGTGGGGCAGCCGTCGGTCCCTCGGGCGGACGGTCCCGCGGCCGGCGCGCGGCAGCCGCCACGCCCACCCCGCGGACCTGCCGCAGCTGCGGCGGCCTGCTCTCAGGGGCGGCGGAGCGCAAGATCGGCCGTTGCTCGCAGTGCCCGCCGACCTACGACGAGGCGACGTTCGAGCAGCTGCGTCAGTGGCGGGTCGAGGTGGCCCGGTCCGCCGGCGTCCCCGCCTTCGTGGTCTTCACGGACGCGACGCTCACGGCGATCGCCGAGAAGGACCCCCGGGACGCCACGGGGCTCCGGGCGATCTCCGGGGTGGGTGATCGCAAGCTGGACCTCTACGGCGAGGGCGTGCTGGAGGTTCTGCGGCAGGCCCGGACGGCGGGTCCCGGCGCCGGTGACGGCGACGAGGTCTGACCTGCGCGGACCCGACCGGAAAAAAAGCGTTGCCAGGTGTCCATGGAACGTCCTAGAGTTGTCCGGGTCCGGCCCGCGGCAGTGCTCGCGGGGTCCTGCGCAGACGGAAGGAGGGTGGCAGTCATGAAGACGTTCGTCATCGGTCACGGCGACCTCGGCGTCGCGGCACGCCCCCTCGGCGCGGTCGCTCCGCGGTCCGTCCTGCGTCCACGGGTGAGCTCTGTCTCCGGAGCCCGCGAGAACGGACGCACGGAGCGTCCCGCCGTCGCCACCCTGCCCACCGACCCCACCCTGGACCCGACCGTCGTCCGGACCACGTAGGCGCACCGCCTGCCGTTCGTCCGGCCGCGAGTCCTCGTCCGAGGGCCCGCGGCCGTTCTGCTGTCCCCGGACGTGAGTTCCGGTGCGACCGCCGCCGCGGGGCCACCGCCCAGGAGCCGCCCGACATGACGACCGCACCACCTCGACCCGCACCACCCGGACCCGCACCGCCTGGATCCGTCCACCGACTCCCGCCCGAGGAAGGACCTGCCGTGCCCGGCGCCCCGACGACCGCTCCCACGGTCGGCACGACGACCACCACCGAGACGATGAACGCCACGACGAACACCGAGACGACGACCATGACGATGACGACCCCCACGACGAGCCGTGCGCTCCTGGATGATCTCCCGTGCCGCCGCCACCCGGCGGACCTGTGGTTCGCCGAGCTCCCCCACGACGTCGAGCGTGCCAAGGCCCTGTGCGGCGGGTGCCCGGTCCAGGCGGCCTGCCTGGCCGAGGCGCTCCGGCGCGCGGAACCCTGGGGCGTCTGGGGTGGACAGCTCGTGCTCCAGGGGCAGGTCGTGGCGCGCAAGCGTCCGCGCGGCCGACCGCGCAAGGACGAGGTGGCAGCCTAGGCGTGCGCCGGTGCGGGGCGGGCCGGGGTGTCCGGGTGCCAGGGGCAGCCGGGATGCCGGGACCACCGCCGCAGGACCACGTGCGGTGCCTGCGGCCCGACCTCGTAGGAGAGACCCGCCTGGACGGCACGTCCCGCCCGCAGGGCCTCGACCAGCAGCACGGCCAGGCCCTCGACCACCGACTGGACCGCCTCCGGCACCGGGGCCGGGCGCACCTGCTCGACGGGGTGACCGAGGTGGCTGGCCACGAACGCCCAATGGGGGTCGCGGTCGCGTCGGTGCAGGTCCAGACAATGGAGGCACGGACCGGAGGAGGTCGGAACGGGACCGACGACGACCCGTCGCGGCTGCACCACGACCGGGAGCACCTGCTGACCCGTCCGGGCGGCGGCCAGAGCGACCTCCGGCGGCACGACGTGCTGGTGGACGGCCACCTCCGGCGGCGGGCGCACGGTGGTCTCGGCCCTCAGCCCGCCCAGCGCACGGCGCAGGCGTCCGGCCAGCGGACCCGAGCCGCGGACCCGGACCTCTGCGGTGTCCCCCCGGCCGTCAGGAGCCACGGCCGTCTCCGGCCCGGGCACGCCCGACCGGGGACGCGCCGGGTCCGTGCCGTGCACGAGCCCTGCCGCCAGCGCCACGACGTGGGCGGGCGGGTGCCGCCCTTCGGTCCCCGTCGGGAGCAGGCGGACCTGGCGCCCACCGGGGTCGGCCCCACCCGCCCCGAGGACGACGACCGCACCCGGGCCCACGCCGACCTGCCAGCCGCTGGAGTGCCCGGGCAGGGGGACTGGACGCCCGGTCCGGGGGTCGCTGGCCTCGTTCACCCCGTCACCCTGCCACCGTCCCGCCCCTCGCGGTCCGGGGCGTCCACAGGCGACGACCCGCGGGTCAGCTGTGGGGACCGCCGTCCTGCGGGTCCTGCGGCGTGCCGTTCGCCGGATCGTCGTGGGCCGACGCCAGCAGACGCTCGATGTCCTCGTCGGAGATCGACGCCGCGTCCTCCGCCGAGGTGCGCCGCTCGGCATACCCCAGCGGGTCGTCCAGGTCGGCCGCCGTGGGGGCGACGTCCGGGTGGCCCCAGGCCTCGTCCCGTGCGGTCTGCCCGTGGGCGGACTCCAGCGCGGCGAAGAGGTTCGCCGCGTCCCTCAGCCGGCGGGGCCGCAGCTCCAGTCCCACCAGCGAGGCGAAGGTCTTCTCCGCCGGACCGCCGCTCGCCCTCCGTCGTCGGACCGCCTCGGCCAGGGCGTCCGCGTGCGGCAGGTGCTGGTCCGAGGCCCTGGCCGCGACCACGTCGACCCAGCCCTCGACGAGGGCCAGGAGGGTCTCCAGCCGGGCCAGGGCCGCCTGCTGGGCCGGGCTCGGCTCGGTGGCGAACAGGCTGTCGCCCAGGGCCTCCTGCATCGCCTCGTGGTCCTGGGGGTCGGCCTGCCGCACGGCCTCCTCGATGCCGTCGGTGTTGATCCGGATGTCCCGGGCGTACTGCTCGACGGCCCCCAGCAGCTGCGGACCCAGCCAGGGCACACCCGCGAAGAGCCGGACCCTGGCGGCCTCGCGCACCGCCAGGTAGAGGTGGACCTCGCCGCCGTCCACCTCCAGCCCCTCCGCGAAGGCCGCCACGTTGACCGGAAGCATCGTGACCGACTCGTCGCCCATGACCGGGATGCCGACCTCCGTGCCGGACACGATCTCGGTGGCCAGCGTCCCGACGGCCTGTCCCACCTGGGCACCGAACATGCTCGCGCTCATCCGGCGCACCATGGGCTCCATCTGCCCCATCAGCGCTGCCGGGTTCATCCCCGGGGGGAGGCCCGGGATCTCCGGACCACCCTCCTGGCCCAGCTGGGACATCTGGTCGCGGATGGCGGACGACATGGCTGCCTGCAGCCCCTCGGCCACCGGGGCCGTCAGCCGCTCCCACAGCGGCAGGGTGAGCTCGACCCACTCGGCGCGGCTCAGGGCACGGGCCGGACCGTCGGGACGGGGAAGGTCGGTGACCTGGTCCAGCCACAGGGAGGCGACCTGGACGACCTGCTCCACGTCCCGGACGGTCCCCGGCCCGACCGAGGCGTCACCGTCGTCCTGGGCCACCACCTGCCGGGCCACGTCCCGGGCCAGGTCGGAGTTCACCGGCCCGTCGTCGCCACCACCGCCCCCACCGAGGAGCAGCTCCATCTGGGCGCGCATCTGACGCACCTGCTCGGGGTCCATCGAGCCGAGCCCCATGGCCTCCAGCGCTTCTCTCATCTGGGGCGGGACCGGCCCGCCGAGCAGGGCCTCGAAGGGGTCCGGCTCGTCGTCGGGGCGTTCGGAGGGCGGGTTCTGCGACACGTCGTTCTCTTCCTTCCGCACGGGATCGGTCGACCAAGCCTGCCACGGGATGGACGTGCGGCGTCCGGGCCGGGCTCCGCCGGCGGAGCCGGCGTCACCCACGACAACGCCGGGACGGCCCGGGACGTTCCACCCTTCCGTCCCGGGCGGGGCACGCCGCAGGGTCGGTGTCCAGCCAGTTCCCAGGCCCGGTGCGGCATGATGGCGCGGTGAGTGCTGAGCAGCCGACCGTCGTCGCCGACGTGCGCGGCGACCCGTTGTCCGTGGACGAGGCCCTGGTGAGCGTGCGCCACCCGCGGGCCGGGGCGGTGGCCCTCTTCGTCGGCACCGTGCGGGAGCACGACGAGGGCCGCGAGGGCGTGTCCGTCCTCGAGTACAGCGCCCACCCGGACGCGGTGGCGCACCTGCGCAGGATCGCCGCGTCGGTCGCCGCGGAGGACCAGGTCCACGGGGTGTATGCCGTCCACCGCGCCGGTGCCCTGCAGGTCGGCGACCTGGCGGTGGTCTGCGCGGGCGCGGCGGAGCACCGGGCGGCGGCGTGCGAGGCTGCCCGCCGGCTCGTCGAGGAGCTCAAGGCCCAGGTGCCGATCTGGAAGCGGCAGGAGTGGTCCGAGGGCGACCACAGCTGGGTGGGACTGTGAGGAGGGGGCTCCGGTGAGCGAGGGATACCACCACGGATATCCCCAGCCGCCGCGGGGGCGGGTGCCGCACACCGGGATCGGTCGACGCTCCGGGGCGGCTCTCCTGCTCGTCCCGGTCCTCGTCGTCGCCGCAGCGGCCGCCAGCTGGGTCGGCGTGGACAAGGTCGTCTACGAACCCGGTCCCCTCTTCGACACCCTGGAGTCCATCGACGGGAACCCGGTGGTCGGGCTCGACCCGGAGCTGGAGGACCATCCGACCGAGGGGGACCTCTACTTCACGACGGTGCGTCTCGACGGCGGCCCGGGGGAGAAGGTCACGCTGCTGGAATGGGGCCGCGCCGCCCTGGACCCCTCACTCACGGTGCACCCCCGGGAGGACATCTTCCCCGAGCAGGTCACGGCGGAGCAGGTGCGTGAGCAGAACACCGAGCTGATGGAGCACTCCCAGAAGGATGCTGCCGTCGTGGCGCTGCGCGAGGCGGGCGTGGAGGTTCCCGAGGACATCGTCGTGGCCCAGGTCATCGTCGATGCACCCGCCGACGGCGTGCTGCACGTGGACGACCAGATCCTCACCGTGGAGGGGGAGCGGATGACCGACGCCGAGACGGTCCGTTCCCGGCTGCAGGAGGTCACCGCCGGCGAGAGCGCCAGCATGACGCTGCTCCGCGACGGGGAGGAGGTCACCCTGGACGTGCCGACGGTGCGGGACGAGGAGAGCGGACGGACCATCGTCGGCGTCTACCTGGCGCCGCGCTACGAGATGCCCTACGACGTGACCATCAGCGCCGGCAACGTCGGCGGGCCGAGCGCCGGGCTGATGTTCTCCCTGGCCATCTACGACCGGATCACGCCGGGCTCCCTGACGGGTGGCCGCTCGGTCGCCGGGACCGGCACGATCAGCGGGCTGGGCAACGTCGGTCCGATCAGTGGCATCACGCAGAAGATGTACGCCGCGCAGGAAGCCGGTGTCGACCTCTTCCTCGCGCCGGTGGACAACTGCGACGAGGTGCTGGAGGGGCAGCCGGCAGGTCTGGTCGTGGTCCCGGTCGCGACGTTCGACGAGGCCCGGGCCTCCGTCGAGGCGGCCGCCGCGACGGAGGACGTGGGCGGGCTCGACCTGCCGACCTGTCAGGACCTGGCCGAGGACGGCGCGCCCGCCACCGGGTGACCCCCGGCGAGGGGTCAGTCGTCGCGCAGCGTCGCCGCCAGGGCGTGGGTCAGGCCCGGGGCGATGTCCCGGCCGACCGCGACGGCGTCGTCGCTGTCGTGGTCACGCTGGCGCAGCAGGCAGATGTGCTCGCCGTCCCGCAGGCAGGCTGCGAGCAGGCGGACGTCCTTGCGCGCCGGGTGGGCCGCCAGCTGGTCGGTGGCCTGCCGCGGGTCTCCGGACAGGTCCCGCTCCGCCTCCGGCGGGACGACGATCCGCTCCACGGACAGGGCCACCCCGTCCACCTCCGGCGGCCAGGCCATCCGGCCCAGGAGCGACTCGAGGTCGGAGGTCGGCGGAAGCCCCTCCTGCTCGACGGCGGTGTACGTCTCGTCGTCGGCCTCGCCCAGCCGGTCCAGCAGTCCGGGCTCACGCTCGCGCAGCACGCGGGTGCGCACCAGGGCGAACAGCCTCGGAGGCTGGTCCCAGCCGACCCGGGCGACATGCCGCTCGGTGTCGACGGCGGCGGTCAGCAGGGCGGACGGAGGAGCGGGGACAGGTTCGTGCGGACTCACCCGCACCATGGTGCCACCAGCGGCGGTGGGGGAACTTCCAGGTCCGACGTCTAGGGTGGGGCGCGTGAGCGACCAGGACAGCAGTCACGACCCCGACGAGCCCACAGGCCCGCCCCCCGGTGGTGGCACTGGCCCGGCGGACGGTCCACGAGGGGGTCCTTTCGGGCCCGTCGGTGCCGGCGGAGGCGCCACCGGTGCCGGTGGACGGGGACCCGGTGGTCCCGGTGCCGGCGGTCCCGGACCGGGCCGTGGGGGTCCGCGTCGGCCCTCCGGTCCCCGCCGGCCGTCCCGGCCGGGACGGAACCGGTGGGTGCCCACCCTCTTCATCCTGCTGGCCCTGCTGTCGCTCGTGGGCTACGCCTCCACGCTGTGGACGGAGTTCCTCTGGTACGACTCGGTCGGCTACCGCACCGTCCTGACCACCCGGCTGCTCACCCAGGTGGCGCTCTTCCTGCTCACCGGGGCCATCACGGCGCTCGTGGTGTGGTCGGGCCTGTGGCTGGCGTGGCGGCATCGTCCCGTGTACGCACCCAGCACCCCGGAACAGGCTGCGCTCGACCGCTACCGCAGCGCGCTGGACCCGGTCCGCAAGCTCGTCTTCGTGGCCGTTCCGCTGCTCCTGGGAGCCTTCACCGGCACCGCGGCGGCGTCCCAGTGGCAGAACATCCTGCTGTTCCTGCACCGGGAGCCGTTCGGGGTCGAGGACCCGCACTTCGGGCTCGACGTCGGGTTCTTCGTCTTCAGCCTCCCGTTCTGGCAGATGGTCGTCTCCTACGGCACGCTGGTCCTGGGACTGAGCCTGGTGGGGGCACTGGTGACCCACTACATCTACGGAGGTCTGCAGCTGCAGGCGGGCCCCGGCCGTTCCCGGACCACGACACCGGCCCGGATCCACCTGGCCGTCATCCTGGCGCTCCTGCTGGTCGTCCGGGCGGGGGGCTACTGGATCGAGCGGTACACCCTCTCGATGAACGAGCACGCGCGCATCACCGGGATGACGTACACGGACGTCAACGCGGTGCTGCCGACGCGCAGCATCCTGGCTGTGGCCGCGCTGCTGGCCGCAGCCTTCTTCCTGTCCACGATCTGGACCAAGGCCTGGCGGCTCCCGCTCATCAGCCTGGCCGGGCTGCTCGTGGTCTCGCTGCTGCTGGGCGGGGTCTACCCCTCCCTCGTCCAGTCGTTGCAGGTCCGGCCCTCGGAGGCCCAGCTGGAGGTCCCCTACATCGAGCGGGCCATCGACAGCACGCTGAGCGCCTACGACCTCGACGGACTGGAGAAGATCGACTTCGACGCCGAGACGGAGGCCGAGCCCGGCCAGCTGCGTACCGACGCCGACACCATCCCCGGGATCCGTATCGTCGATCCCTCGGTGGTCTCGCCGACCTTCCGCCAGCTCCAGGGCGTGCGCAACTACTACCAGTTCGCCGACGCGCTCGACGTGGGCAGCTACGAGATCGACGGCGAGACCGTCGACACGGTCATCGCGGTCCGCGAGCTGAACCTCGACGGCATCTCCGCGGGTCAGCGCAACTGGGTCAACGACCACACCGTCTACACCCACGGCTTCGGCGTGGTGGCCGCCTACGGCAACCGACGCTCCACCGAGGGGGAGCCGCTGTTCTTCGAGCGGAACATCCCCCCCGTCGGCGGGCTGGGGGAGTACGAGCCCCGGATCTACTTCGGCGAGGCCTCGACGAACTACTCCATCGTCGGAGCAGCCGACGGGGAGGGACCGCGTGAGCTCGACTACCCCGCCAGCGGCAACGAGACCGGTGAGGTGCGCAACACCGACTCCGGCACCGGCGGGGTGGAGATCGGGTCGCTGGTGCGGCGGGCCGCCTACGCCATCAAGTACCGGCAGATCGAGATCATGCTCTCGGACTCGCTCAACGAGAACTCCCGCATGCTCGACCACCGCGAGCCGCGGGACCGGGTGGAGCGGGTGGCCCCCTGGCTGCGGCTGGACGGCAACCCCTACCCCGCCGTCGTCGACGGCCGGGTGCAGTGGGTCGTCGACGGCTACACGGTGAGCGACCGTTACCCCTACAGCCAGATGGAGGATCTGGGTGCCTCCACCGCGGACTCCCTCCAGCAGGCGGAGAACATCGCCTCGATCGGGCAGGGGCAGGTCAACTACATCCGCAACTCGGTCAAGGCGACCGTGGACGCCTACGACGGCACCGTGCGGCTCTACACCTGGGACGAGGAGGACCCCCTGCTGAAGGCGTGGTCCAACGCCTTCGAGGGCACGGTCCTGCCCATGTCGCAGATCGACGGCGACCTGATGGACCACCTGCGCTACCCCGAGGACCTGTTCAAGGTGCAGCGCTCGGTGCTCTCCCGCTACCACGTGCAGGACGCAGGGTCGTTCTTCACCGGTCAGGACTTCTGGACCGTCTCGGAGGACCCCAGCGTGCCCGGGGAGACCAAGCCCGACATGCCGCCCCACTACCTGTCCGTGGCGCTGCCGGGCCAGGAGGAGCCGACCTTCAGCCTGACCACCACCTACATCCCCGCAGGGTCGCAGCGGCAGAACCTCACCGGATACCTCGCGGTCGACGCCGATGCCGGCAGTGAGGCCGGGCAGCGCCGGGAGGACTACGGCCAGCTGCGCGTGCTCGTCCTTCCCCGGGACACCACGGTCCGCGGCCCGGGACAGTTCCAGAACGACATCAACTCCTCGGACGCGAACTCGGAGGCGTTCGCGCAGACGCTGTCGCAGTTCATCAACCTCAACAGCTCCGACGACTCGCGGGTCGACTACGGCAACCTGCTGACC
The DNA here is from genome assembly GCA_035581545.1 of Ornithinimicrobium sp. Taxonomy (GTDB): domain Bacteria; phylum Actinomycetota; class Actinomycetes; order Actinomycetales; family Dermatophilaceae; genus Ornithinicoccus. The sequence goes on from DATISK010000263.1 coordinate 14,611, forward strand.
CTGCCGGTCGGCGGAGGCCTCCTCTACGTGGAGCCCATCTACGTCCAGGCGCGCAGCGCGTCCGCCTATCCGCTGCAGCGGGTCGTGGTCGTGGCCTTCGGCAACGACCTGGCCTGGTCGGACACCCTCGACGGAGCGCTCGACGAGCTCTTCGGCGGCGACTCCGGTGCGACGGCGGGCGACGCCGGAGCCTCGGGAGCCCCGGAGGAGGGTGCCGAGGAGCAGCCCGAGACCGACACCGACCCGGACACGGCGCTGGCCCGAGCGGTCGCGGACATCGAGCAGGCCTACACGGAGGGACAGACCGCCCTGGAGGCCGGCGACTGGGAGGCCTACGGTCAGGCCCAGGAGCGGCTGCAGGAGGCCATCGGGCGTGCGGTGCAGGCCAGCCCCGAGGGTGGTTCGGTCTCGGTCGACGGGACGGACCAGACCGAGGCGCCTGGGGACGGGGCGGAGGCCACCGCCGAGCCGTGAGCAGCGATCGACGGCACGGGCCGCGGGTGGACGATTTGGTCCCCCCGCGGCCCGTCCCGTACAGTAGGTGAAGCAACGACGCGGGGTGGAGCAGTTCGGTAGCTCGCCGGGCTCATAACCCGGAGGTCGCAGGTTCAAATCCTGCCCCCGCTACTCAACGCGTCAGCGCACGAAGGGCTCGGGCCGTCAGGTCCGGGCCCTTCGTGCGTCTGTGCGGTGCCTCCGTGCGGGCCGCGCGGAGGAACGTACAGTGGGCCCACCATGCCTCTGGACTACCCGATCACGACCACGACCCTGGACAACGGACTGCGCGTCGTGGTGAGCCAGGACCGCTCCGTGCCCTCCGTCTCGCTGAACCTGTGGGTCGACGTGGGCTCCCGGCACGAACGGACCGGACGCACCGGTCTTGCCCACCTCTTCGAGCACCTGATGTTCCAGGGGTCGGAGCTGGTGGGTGAGGGGGAGCACATGTCGCTGCTGATGGCCCACGGCGGACGGTCCAACGCCACCACCTCCTTCGACCGGACCACGTACGTCGAGTCGGTACCGGTCGGTGCCCTCGACCTGGCGTTGTGGCTGGAGGCGGACCGGCACGGGCACCTGCTGCCGGCGGTGACCCAGAGCAACCTGGACAACCAGCGCGACGTGGTCGTGGAGGAGAAGCGCCAGCGCTACGACAACCAGCCCTACGGTGACGCGTTCCAGCAGATGTGCACCCTCGTGTTCCCACCGTCGCACCCATACCGGCACACCCCGATCGGTGACATGACCGACCTGCGGGCGGCCACGCTGGACGACGTCCACACC
>DATISK010000264.1:0-1545 GCA_035581545.1 Ornithinimicrobium sp.
CACCGGGGGCCGGGCCGGGGAGCAGCGCTCCGGACCGGCCCCCGGTGGCGGGGTGGTCGCATAGGGTGCGGCCTCATGGGCCTGCTCACGCCACTCGCCGTCCGGATCGGCGCCATCCCCTGGATGCCGAAGCTGCTGCCGCAGATCGTCGCCTGCGACAAGGCCCTGCAGCGGGTCACGCGCGGCAGGGTGACCGTCCTCGACGTCGCCGGGCTGCCCAACCTCGCGCTCACCGTCCCCGGCCGGAAGTCCGGGATCCCGCGGACCAGCCCGCTGCTCTGCGTGCCGCACGACGGGGGCTGGCTGCTCGCCGGCTCCTACTTCGGCGGCCCGAAGACACCGCTGTGGGTCAACAACCTCCGGGCCACCGAGACCGCCGGGGTCCGGGTCAAGGGCCGCGGGCACACCGTGACCTGGCGGGAGGTGGAGGGAGACGAACGGGCCCGGATGTGGCAGGTCATGCTCACCACCTGGCCCAACTTCGCGAAGTACGAGGAGCGCACCGACCGCACGATCCCCGTGTTCTACCTGCAGCCGGCATGAGCGGCACCGAGGGGGGCCACGTGCAGCTCGGCCAGTACCCCGCCCCCAGCCACGTCGTCGCCCACCTGAGCGACCCCCACCTGCTGGCCGGCGGCCAGCTCCAGTACGGCGTGATCGACACCGTGGCCCAGCTCCAGCTGGCCCTGGACCGGCTGGCCAGGCTCGAGCCGCGACCGCAGGCGCTGGTGTTCACCGGCGACCTGGCGGACCGGGCCGAGCCGGCGGCGTACGCCCGGCTGCGCGAGCTGGTCGAGCCGGCGGCCGCCGGGATGGGCGCCGAGGTGGTCTGGGTGATGGGCAACCACGACGAGCGAGCGCCGTACGCGTCGGGCCTCTTCGGCCAGGAGAGCGACGCAGCCCAGGACCGGGTGCACGACGTCGCGGGGTTGCGGATCGTGGCCCTCGACACCACGGTGCCTGGTTACCACCACGGCGACCTGACCGACGACCAGCTGGCCTGGCTCGCCGACGTGCTCGCGACCCCCGCCGACCACGGCACCCTCCTCGCGCTCCACCACCCACCGACCCCGGTGCCCATGCTGCGGGCCGCGGAGATCATCGAGCTGGCCGACCAGCAGCGGCTCGCCGACGTGATCACGGGGACCGACGTCCGCGGCATCCTGGGCGGCCACTTCCACTTCACCTCGTTCGCGACCTTCGCGGGCGTGCCGGTCTCGGTGGCCTCCGCGACCTGCTACACCTCCGACCCCGCGCCGCTCGGACGGTTCATCTCGGGCGTCGACGGCCACCAGGCGGTGACCATGCTGCACCTCTACGGCGACCGGATCGTGCACACCGTCGTCCCGGTCGCCGAGGCGCCCGAGGTCAGCGGCTACCCCTCGGACGTCGCGGCCCAGGTCGAGGCGCTCAGCGCCGAGGAGAGGCGCGAGATCCTCTCCCGCAAGGACTCGCCGTTCTACTCCGGGGAGCTCGACCTGCCCGGCACGGTCTGAGGCCCCGCACCGCCAGGCGGCCCGGGGCCCCGGTCGGCAAGGCCGTGAC
>DATISK010000265.1:0-8330 GCA_035581545.1 Ornithinimicrobium sp.
AGGATCCTGGTGTCCGTCGTGCTCACGGCGCTCGCCGTCGTGGTGCTGGCCGGCCTGGTCGGCGGGGAGCCCGACTGGTCCCGGGTGCTACCCACCGGCGGGGCCGGCACCGGCCCCGAGGTGGGGTGGTACGGCGTGCTCCAGTCCGCGGGCCTGCTCTTCTTCGCCTTCGCCGGCTACGCGCGGATCGCCACCATGGGGGAGGAGGTGCGCGACCCCGTCCGGACCATCCCGCGGGCGATCCAGCTCGCCCTGGCCGGCGCGGTCGTGGTGTACGCCGCGATCGCCGTCACCCTGCTCGCCGTCCTGGGTGCGGAGGGGACGGCGGCCTCCGGCGCCCCGCTGGTGGACGTCGTCGCCGCGGGCAGCTGGGACGGGGCCGGCGTGGTCGTGCGGGTCGGTGCCGCCGCCGCCTCGCTCGGTGCCCTGCTCGCCCTCATCGCCGGGATCGGCCGGACCACCCTGGCGATGGCCCGGCAGGACGACCTGCCCCGGTGGCTGTCGGCCGTGCACCCTCGCCACCGGGTGCCGCACCGGGCGGAGGTCGCGCTGGCGGTCGTGGTGGCCCTGCTGGTGCTCACCGTGGACCTGCGCGGTGCGATCGGGTTCTCCTCCTTCGGCGTCCTGCTCTACTACCTGGTCGCCAACGTCTCCGCCTGGACCCAGGACGACGGGCACCGGCGTTTCCCCCGGGCGCTGCAGGCCCTCGGCGCCGTCGGCTGCGCCGGCCTCGCGCTCACCCTCCCGGTCACCGCGGTGGTCGTGGGCGTGGCCGTCCTGGTGGCCGGACTGCTCGCCCGGGCCGTCCGCCTGCGCCGGGCCGGCTGAGCGGGCCGGCTGAGCGGGGCCGGCTGGGCGGGGGAGGGTGGCTGCCCTGATACCGTGGAGGGCAGAGCACACGCGCTCCGGGGTCGGTGCAATTCCGAGCCGGCGGTGACAGTCCGCGACCCGGCCGCAGCCAGCGGCCGGCTGACCTGGTGAAACTCCAGGACCGACGGTGAAAGTCCGGATGGGAGGCAGCGCGCGGTGGACCACGCGTCGGCGTGGGCGGTCATCGACCCGCCCGTCGACCTGCGGACCCACCGTCGTCGTCCCCCTCGTCCCGGGCAGGACCGACGACGGGAGGAGACCGGGATGAGCACCGACACCCACTGGCTGGACCAGGCGGTCGCCGCCGCCCTGCACGGCCCCGCCCTGGACCCCACCCCCCGGGTGGGCTGCGTGCTGGTCGCCCCCGACGGCACGCTCGTCGGCCGGGGTCACCACGGGGGAGCCGGCACGCCGCACGCCGAGGTCCGGGCGCTCGCGGACGCGGGGGAGCGCGCGCGGGGGGCGACGGCATACGTCACCCTCGAGCCGTGCACGCACCACGGCCGCACCGGCCCCTGCACCCGGGCGCTGCGGGAGGCGGGCGTGACCCGGGTCGTGTATGCCGTGCCCGACCCCACCCCGCGCGCCGCCGGGGGCGCGGAGGTGCTGCGGGACGGCGGGATCGACACCGAGCGGATCGCCCACCCGGACGCCGAGGCGCTCGTGGCCGACTGGGCCGCCGCCGCCCGGCTGGGCCGCCCCGTCGTGGTCTGGAAGGCCGCCACGACGCTCGACGGGAGGGTCGCCGCCGCGGACGGCTCGAGCCGGTGGATCACCTCCGCCCAGGCCCGCGCGGACGCCCACCTGCTCCGCGCCCGGGTGGGGGCCGTCGTGGTCGGCACCGGGACCGCGCTGCGCGACGACCCGAGCCTGACCGCGCGGACGGCGGAGGGTGAGCTGATCCCCGACCAGCCTCTGCGGGTGGTCGTCGGGGAGCGCGACCTGCCGCCCCGCGCGCGGCTGCGCACCGGTCCGGGGGCCGTCCTGCAGCTGCGCACGCACGACCCCCGCGAGGTGCTGGCCGAGCTGGCACGGCGGGGCGTCCACCGGGTGCTGCTGGAGGGCGGGCCGACCCTGGCGGCGGCGTTCTGGCGGGCCGGGTGCGTCGACGAGGTGGTGGTCTACCTGGCACCCGCTCTGCTGGGAGCGGGCCCGTCCGGCGTCGGCGACCTCGGCATCGGCTCGATCGAGGGGATCGCCCGGCTGGAGCTGGTCGACGTCGCCCGGGTCGGGCCGGACCTGCGCCTGTCCCTCGTCCCGGCCCCGGTCGCCGCCACGCCCGTGCCCGCCGCAGCGCCGGCCCGGACCTCCACCACCGACCTGCGGACGCTCGCCCCGTCCACGTCCTCCTGAAGGAGCCCCATGTTCACCGGCATCGTCGAGGAGCTCGGCCGGCTGGCCCGCCGCAGCGACGGACTGGACAGCAGCCGCATCCAGGTCCACGGGCCCACCGTCGTCCCGGGCCTGGCCCACGGGGACTCGGTCTCGGTCAACGGCGTGTGCCTGACCGTCACCGAGGTCGTGGCGGACGGCTTCGTCGCCGACGTCATGGCCGAGACCCTCGCCCGCTCCACCCTGGGCCGGCTGGACGAGGGTGATCCGGTCAACCTCGAGCGGGCGGTCCGCGTCGACGCCCGCCTCGGCGGCCACATCGTGCAGGGCCACGTCGACGGCACCACCCGGGTGCTCTCCCGCACGCCGGGGGAGCGCTGGGAGGTGGTCCGGTTCGCCCTGCCGCCGGAGCTGGCCAGGTACGTCGTGCTCAAGGGGTCGGTCTGCCTGGACGGCGTCTCGCTGACCGTGTCGGCGCTGGACCAGGACGCCTTCGAGGTCAGCCTCATCCCGACCACGCTGGAGATGACCACCCTGGGGGGCCGGGGTCCCGGCGACGAGGTCAACGTGGAGGTGGACGTGCTGGCCAAGTACGTCGAGCGGCTGCTCTCCCCGGAGGTCGCGACGTGAGCGGCAGGTCCGTGGTCCCCGGGCTGTCCTCGGTGGAGGAGGGGCTCCAGGCGCTGCGGGACGGTCTGCCGGTGCTCGTCCTCGACGACGTCGACCTGGAGACCGAGGGCGACGTGATCCTGGCCGCGCAGACCATCACGCCCCGGTGGACGGGCTGGACGATCCGCCACTCCTCGGGCTACCTGTGCGCGCCGATGCCCGCCGACTGGGCGGACCGGCTGGGCCTGCCGCCGATGGTGGAGCAGAACGAGGACGCCCTGCGGACGGCGTACGCCATCACCGTGGACGTCGCCACCGGCGTGACGACCGGGATCAGCGCCACCGACCGGTGCCGCACGGTCGCGGCGCTGGGCGACCCGGCGACCGGCGCGGAGGACCTGAGACGGCCCGGCCACGTGGTGCCGCTGCGCGCCCGGGCGGGCGGGGTGCTCGAGCGGCGCGGCCACACCGAGGCCGCCGTCGACCTCTGCGTCCTGGCCGGGCTGACGCCGGTCGCCGCGATCGCCGAGCTCGTCGACGACGACGGGGAGATGCTGCGCACGACCCAGGTGCTGGCCCTCGGGGCCGAGCACGACCTGCCGGTGCTGACCATCGAGCAGCTGGTGGCCCACCGCCGGGAGCTGGCCACGCCCACGACCCACCCCACGACGAGGAGCACGGTATGAGCAGGAGCGGAGCCCCCACGGTGGAGGCGGACGGCAGCGGGATGCGGGTGGCGGTCGTCGCGGCGTCGTGGCACACGGTCGTCATGGACGGGCTGCTCGACGGCGCCCGCCGGGCCCTGGACGAGGCCGGTGTCGCCGACGTGGACGAGGTGCGCGTGCCCGGCAGCTTCGAGCTGCCCGTGGCCGCCGCCCGGCTGGCGCGGACCGGCCGCTACGACGCGCTCGTCGCCCTCGGCGTGGTCATCCGGGGGGGCACCCCGCACTTCGACTACGTCTGCTCGGCCGCCACCGACGGCCTGACCTCCGTCTCGGTGACGACGGGGGTCCCGGTCGGGTTCGGCCTGCTCACCTGCGACGACGAGCAGCAGGCCCTCGACCGGGCGGGTCTGCCCGGGTCCCAGGAGGACAAGGGGCACGAGGCGGCCGGCGCCGCCGTGGCCACCGCAGCGGTGCTGCGGGCCGCAGCGGTGGTGCCGCGGGGCCGGTGACCCCGCAGCGGCTCAGAGGCGTCGTCCTCCGCGGGTGAGCCGGGAGAGGAGACCACCGACGCCGGAGCCGCCCGCGCCACCGACCCCGGTGCCCCGGCCGGCGGTGCCCCGGCCGACAGGTCCGCGGCCGCCGGTGGTCCGGCGCGACGACCCCGTCGCGCGGCTGATCAGTCCTGAGATGAGACCCATGGGTTCCTCCTGGGGGTGGCGGACGAGGGATCGACCGTAGCGCGGGCGGGCCTGCTCCGCAGGCTGGAACGGGCCGCCCACCCGGACCCCCAGGACCCCGTCTCGTGGGGGCACGCCGGGGTCCGGACCGGTCAGGGACGGACGATGGTCACCCCCGGGGCGGTCGGTCCGCCCATCGCCGCCAGGGCCGCCGGCGCCTCCTCCAGGGTGATCGTCCGGCCGAGGAACCGCTCCGGCTCCAGCCGTCCCGACACCACGTCGGCCAGCATCCGCGGATAGTCGGCCGCCGCCATCCCGTGGCTGCCCAGCACCTGCAGCTCACGGGCGACCACCAGGTGCATCGGGACGCTGGCCCGGTCGCCGACGACCACCGGCGGCATCAGCCCCAGCTGCAGGTGGCGTCCCCGCGGGCGCAGCACCGAGGTCGCGGCCCGGGCGGTCGGGACGCTGCCCAGGGCGTCGACCGCCACGTCGAACCCGCCGGGCGCCAGCTCGCGCACCCCGGCGACGGCGCGCATCATCCCGGGGTCCTGGACCCGGTCGACCAGCACCGTCTCCGCGGCTCCCACCTCGAGGGCCAGGGCGAGCGCGTCCGGGCTGACGTCCACGGCGACCACGTGCGCGCCCCGCGACCGGGCGACCATCACCGCGGCCAGCCCCACGCCGCCGCAGCCGATCACCGCCACGCGCTCGCCCTCCAGCACCCGGGCGACGTCGACGACGCCGCGGTAGGCCGTGGCGAACCGGCAGCCGAGCCCCGCGGCCACGTCGGCGGCGATCCCGTCCGGCAGGTGCACGACGTTGTGGTCGGCCCACGGCACGGCGACGAGCTCGGCGAACGAACCCGGCCCGCTGAACCCCGGCTGCCACTGGTGCGGGCAGACCTGGGAGGCACCGGACCGGCACACCTCGCAGGTGCCGCACCCGCAGACGAACGGGACGACGACCCGCTGGCCCACGGCCACCGTCCGCACCTGCGACCCCACCTCGGAGACCACCCCGGCGAACTCGTGCCCGGGCACGTGCGGCAGCTCGGTGATGTCGTCGTCGTGCCCCTGCCAGGCGTGCCAGTCCGAACGGCAGACGCCGGTGGCCTCGACCCGGACCACGACACCGTCGGGACGGGGCCGGGGGACCGCGACCTCGGCGACGGAGGGCGTCGCGCCGAAGGCGTCGTAGCGCACGGCCCGCATGGTGGCGGGGTGGTCGGTGGTCATGTCGCTCCTCGGTGGGGACGTGGGCCCGGGCCGCCCGGTCCCGGCAGCGTCCCGGGTGGTCGGACGGGTGGGTCGTCATTCTGCCGACCCCGGCCTCGCGGCCGCGCACCAGGTCGTCGGGTCCGACGCCCTGCGCCACGGGGTCCGGGACGCCGGCCGCGCGGGTGCCGCCCCCCGGAGCACGAGGCCGGTCAGAACCGCGAGGAGCTCCCGGCACCGCTGAAGCTTCCGCCGCCGCTGAAGCCGGACCCCGAGCCGGACGAGCTCGAGCGGGACTGCTCCACCTCGCTCCTCCCGCTGGACCAGCCGGAGACGAACGAGCTCGTCCCGAACCAGGTCCAACCCGGACAGGCGGTGGCGACGATCGTCGGCTCGGACCTGCGGAGACCGCGCTGCGTCCGCATGGCCTTCCGCATCGCCTCGCGCTCGTCCTCGTCCTGCCCGAACCCCCGGGCCACCGCGCCCGCCAGCGTGTCGAGATTCTCGGTGAGTCCGTCGCGCGTCGCCCGCAGGTGGTCGAGCGCGTCGTCGGGAGAGGTCCGCCGGTGCTCGAGGTCGCCCCGCACCCGGTCCAGCCCGGCCAGCGCCCCGGAGGTGAACTCCCGCAGCCGGTGCGCCTCCGGCAGGCCCCGCATCTCCTCGGGCAGCTCCTCGGTCAGCAGGGCGTCGACACCCTCCAGGTCCTCGCGGACGGGGGCGACCTGGCGGTGCCAGGCGTCCACCCAGGCCCGGTCGCGGTTGAGCAGCGCGGCGGTGTCGGCGATGACGTCGTCGAGGTCGTCCAGCGAGGTGGCCCGCTCCTCGTAGGCGGCCAGGCGCTCGACCGCGTCCGCCGTGTCGTAGTCCTTCTCGGGGATGCCGCGGGCCTGGTTGCCCAGCTCCGTCAGCTCCCGGACGCCCCGGGTGTAGTCGTCGTAGCGCCGCAGCATGAGGCCGCCGTAGCGGGAGTCCTCCGGGATGAGCCGGGCGTGCAGCTCGGTCACCTCCTGGTCCCGCACGACGCTGGCCATCGCCTCGTCGCCGGCCGCCCTGCTCCGACGGCTCCGGCGAGCCCGGTGCATCCCGACCCCCAGCCAGGTGCCGGCTCCGGCGAGCGTCGCCAGTGAGAGGCTCCCGGCGACGGCCACGCCGCCGGCGGTGCGGATGAACGGGGCGTTCATCCGGTCGGCCGCGGCCTCGACACCGACGACCACCCCGTCGGTCCAGCGGCCGGCCCGCAGGTCGTCCTTGGTGGCCTCCTGGATGGCCAGCTGGGCGTCCTCGCCGACCGCCCGGTCGTCGCCGAAGTAGGTCCCGACCAGGCGGCCCTCGGGGTCGACGGCGAAGACGTAGAGACCGTCGGCCCACCGCTGCTCGTCGTCGCTGAGCCAGTCGGTCCGGCTCTCCCGGGCGTGCTCCAGGACGGCGTCGTTGAGCGCGAGGTCGTCGGTCAGCGCCTGCTCGCCGCCGCGGTGGGTGAAGACGGCCACCGTGGTCGGCTCGTGGAAGCGGACGTCCTCGACGGCCGTGACGAGGTCGGGCCGGGAGAGGATCCCCGCGGTGTCCTCGACCTGGACCTCGGTCGCCGGGTGAGCCGGTGCCTCGGTCAGGAACCAGCCCGCCGCGGCCCCCACCACCCCCAGCGTCGCGACGCCTCCGACGAGCACCCGCTGACGGATCGACATACCCCGAGCTCCTCTCCGCGCGGCCGAGGTCGGCCCGCAGTCGTGGGTGCGACGGGGCCACCCGCCTCCATGGTTCCACCGTCACCCCGCGGCCACGCGGCCACCCCTCACCGCGGACGGGAGTAACCTCGGGCGCATGGAGTCGGGCACGGTCGGCGCGGACGACCCGGGGCCGTTCTTCCACGGCACCAGGGCCGAGCTGCGGCCGGGCGACGTGCTCGAACCGGGGAAGCGGTCCAACTTCGGCTCCCGGCGGGTGGCCAACCACGTCTACTTCACGGCGACGATGGACGCGGCGGTCTGGGGTGCCGAGCTGTCCGTGGGGGAGGGGCGGGGGCACGTCTACCGGGTGGAGCCGACCGGCGCGTTCGAGGACGACCCGAACCTCACCGACCAGCGGTTCCCCGGCAACCCGACCAGGTCCTACCGGACCCGCGGGCCGGTCCGGGTGGTCGCCGAGGTCGAGGAGTGGGAGCCGCACCCTCCGGAGGTGCTGGCCCACATGCGGGCCCGGCTGGCGGAGCTGGAGGCCCAGGGCGTCGAGGCGATCGACTGAGCCACGCCGCCGGTGCGGGGCGGCGGGTGACCTCTCAGCCCCGGGGCCGCCCGAGGATCCAGTAGGCGCAGAAGTACACCGCCGTCCTCGCCACCCCCCGCTCGCCCACCAGGTGCCGCCGGACGCGCGCGGCCAGGTCCTGCTCGCCGACCACCCAGCCGTAGTCGAGCGTGGGCAGCTCCGCACCGCGCAGGTGCTCGAGCAGGGCGTCACCGGGTCGCCGGCCGTCCCGCCGCACGACCTGCACGCTGCCGTGCCGGGACCCGGGCAGGGGCGGCAGCGCATCGCCCTCGTCCACCTCCAGCAGCGCGTGGATCTCGGCGTCGGGATCCTCCTCGAGGATGCGGCGGATCGCGGGGTATGCCGTCTCGTCCCCGGCGACCAGCCGGGTCCGGGCGGTGACCGGCGGGTGGTAGCAGGTGGTGCCGGTCTGCACCGCCAGCTCGTCCCCGGGCGTCGCGGTGCGCACCCACGTCGCACCCGGGCCCTCCTCCACCTGACCGGCCGGGTGCAGCACGACGTCGACGTCGATCTCCGGCGGCCCGTTCCCGCGGCACCCGCGGGGCCGGTGGTCACCGACGGTGTACCAGCGCACGTCCGGGCGGACGTCCTCGGCCATCGCGGCGATGCCCGGGCGCGGGTTGGGCCCGGTGACCGCGGACAGGTCGGGGAGCGCGGTGCCGGGCCGGGGCAGGACGAGACCGACGAACTCGTCGGCC
>DATISK010000266.1:0-3471 GCA_035581545.1 Ornithinimicrobium sp.
TCGCCCGGGTGCGGGCCGACGACTTCGACTGGGCTCGCGTCCCCGACCACCTGCGGGTGACGTTCCGGGTCGAGAGACAGGTCACCCCGGCGGGGCGGAAGGGCCGGGCCCGCGGGCGGGTCGAGATCCTCGGGGAGAACAAGGACCTCGCGGCCCTGCAGGCCGAGCTCGCCCCGGCCGTGCGCACCACCATGGCCCGCGCGGCGTCCGCCATCGAGCGGCAGGGGGTCACCACCTGGGACGTCGGGCGGCTCCCCGACACCTTCGAGCAGCAGGTGGCCGGTCGCACCGTGCACGGCTACCCGGCGCTGGTCGACACGGGGGCCTCCGTCGACGTCCGGGCGCTTCCGACGCGGTCGGAGGCCGACCGGGCGACCCTGCTGGGCGTGCGGCGGCTGCTGCTGCTCGGCACCACCCCGCCCTGGAAGCGGATCCTCGCTCTGCTCACCAACCAGCAGAAGCTCTCGCTCGGGCACAACCCGCACGGCTCGGTGCCCGCCCTCCTGGAGGACGCCCTGGCCGCGGCGGACGACTCCGTGGTCGCCGAGATGCCCGGAGCGACGGTGCGCACCCCCGAGGACTTCGACCAGGCCCTGGCGGGCGTGCGCCAGCAGACCACACCGAGGGTGATCGAGATCGTCGAGCACCTGGTCCCGGTCCTGGACACCGCGCGTGAGGTCTCGCTGCGCCTGTCCCGGCTGACCGCTCCGGCGGCTGCCGACCTGGCCGAGGACCTGCGGACTCAGCTGGACGCCCTGATCCGGCCCGGGTTCGTCGCCGACACCGGCTACCGCCGGCTGCCCCGGCTGGTGACCTACCTGCGCGCCATGGCCGAACGCCTCGACAAGGGTGTGCAGGACCTGCCCCGCGACGCCGACCGCATGGGACAGGTGCACGTCGTGGAGCGCGAGTATGCCGACTTCGTGGCCGCGCTGCCCCCGCACCGCCGGCGTGACGCCGACGTGCTGGCCATCGCCTGGCAGATCCAGGAGCTGCGGGTCTCGCTCTTCGCGCAGCGGCTGGGCACCCCACATCCGGTCTCGGCCAAACGCATCTACGCCGCCATGGACGCCGCGGAGGACCGCACCGCCTGACCCGCCCGGCAGCCCCCGCACCGAGCACTGTGCGTCACCTCACCGCCGGTGCGGGAACCCTCGGGCGCGCCTGAGCGTCCTACCACTCGCATGATCCCGCAGCACGAAGGAGATACCCATGGCTGCTACCGCCACCCGTCGCGCCTGGCGCTGGGGCGCCCTCGCCAGCGTCGCCACCGCCGCCCGCTCCGCCAACAGCACCGGGGGCCACAGCCTCGGCACCCGCCTCGCCGCCCTGCCCCGCCTGGTCCGGGGCGTCCGCCGAGGTGAGTACAACGGCGCCGACATGGCCAAGCTGATGATGATGCTCGGCGCCGCCGGGTATGTCGTGTCGCCTGTCGACCTGATGCCCGAGGCGCTCTTCCTGTTTGCCGGGCTCGCCGACGACGCGCTGGTCGTGGGGTGGCTCGCGGTGACGCTGGTGCGTCTCACCGACGACTTCATCGACTGGGAACGCAACCGGGAAGCCGTCCCCGGCGAGGTCGTCGGCTAGGACCAGGCCGATCGGGGGCACCGGCCGCCCGCGCCTAAGGTGGGGGCATGCTGCGTGTCGGGCTCTCCGGAGGCATCGGGTCGGGCAAGTCCACCGTCTCGGCACGTCTCGCTGCGCTGGGCGCCGTCGTCATCGATGCCGACCGGCTCGCCCGTGAGGTGGTCGCGCCCGGCACCCCAGGCCTTGCGGCGGTCCACGAACGGTTCGGCGCCGCGGTGATCGCAGCGGACGGGTCCCTGGACCGGGCGGCGCTGGGGGCGCTGGTCTTCACCGACCCGGGTGCCCGCGGGGACCTCGAGGCCATCACCCACCCCGCCATCGAGCGCCGCACCGCTGAGCTGTTGGCCGCGGCGGCCGTCGACGCTGTCGTCGTCCACGACGTCCCGCTGCTGGTGGAGAAGGACATGGGCGCGGCATACCACCTCGTGGTGATCGTCGGGGTGGACGCGGACGAGCGGCTTCGGCGCCTCGTGCAGCTCCGCGGGATGGACCCGGGCCAGGCGCGCGACCGGATCGCCAGCCAGGCCGGTGACCCGCAGCGTCGGGCGGCCGCCGACGTGTGGCTCGACAACTGCGGCTCGGTCCGCGACCTGGATGCCGCCGTCGACGAGCTCTGGCACCAGCGCCTGGTGCCCTACGAGCGCAACGTCCGCCACCGGGTGGCCGTCCGTCGCCCCGAGCGGGCGACCCTGCGCGACCCGGACCCGTCGTGGCCGGCGCAGGCCGGGCGGCTGGCCGCGCGGCTGCGACGTGCCCTGAGTGACACCGCCCTGGCAGTGGAGCACATCGGCAGCACCGCGGTCCCCGGCATGCCCGCCCAGGATGTGATCGACCTGCAGGTCGTCGTGCCGACGTTGGATGCCGTCGACGACGACACGGTCATGGCGCTGTGCGAGGCAGGCTTCCCGCCCCTCCCGGGTCGCTGGTGGGACCACGCCCACGGTGGAGCCGGCGAGTCGACCTGGCCCAAGCGCCTGCACGGCCACGCCGACCCGGGTCGCATCGCGCACATCCATCTCCGCCCGCTGGACAGCCCCGCCCGGCGGCTGGCCCTGCTCTTCCGTGACTGGGTGGCGTCGGTGCCGCAGGCGCACGCCGACTATCGCGCGCTCAAGGTCGACCTGACCGGTCGGGGGACCAGCACCAGTGAGTATGCGGAGGCGAAGGAGCCGTGGTTCGCGCACGCCGTGGCCCGGGCGGAGGCGTGGGCAGCCGCCAGCGGGTGGCAGCCACCCGCTTACCGCGGCGGATAGCCGGGGGGAGGGTAGCCCTGGTATCCCGGAGGCCCCTGCACGGCCTTGCTGGACTGGGACCGCCCGACGATCCACAGCACGAGGCCGATCAGGGCCAGGGTGACGCCGAAACCCATGCCCAGGACCCCGGCGACGATGAAGAAGGCGCCTCCGAGCAGGCCGTCGACCCCGACGGGGGGGATCAGCGTCGCGGCGGACCCCTCGCAGCTCACCGTGTGCTCGCCGCTCGCGGTCGCCTCGAAGTCTGCGACCACGAGGAAGCTCACCAGACCCCACTCCGAGGACGTCTGCCCGGACCCCCGCACCGGCACCTGGGCACCGTCGGGTCCGGTGACCGCGCAGGAGGGGTCGGGGTCCTGGGTGCTCTCCTTGACGATGCCGCGGAGGTCACCGGCCTGCAGGGTGACGGTGGTGCTCCCGACGATGGCCCGAGCGTCCTCGAGCCCCTCCGCGTTGCGGGCGAGGCTGAGGCCGCTGACCACCGTGGCGACCAGCGACACCAGGGTCAGCACCAGGCCGACCCAGAAGAGGACGGCTCCCCAGCGGCGCAGGCCTCGTCCGGGCGGGGGGGTGGTGGAGTAGGCCATGGTGAGTCCCCGATCTCTGCGGCCGGCGGTGGGAGACCGCTCAG
>DATISK010000267.1:0-3289 GCA_035581545.1 Ornithinimicrobium sp.
CCCACCCCCCGACCAGCCACACGGGGCGGTTGTAGAGGTCCCACCCCTGCCCCCCGGCCGGCCGGGCGTCGAAGGGCAGCGCGCGCCCGGGGGAGGACACCCCCGTCCCGCTGCCGGCGATCAGGAGCAGGGCGTCGACGCGGTCCGGGTGCCCGGCCGCGGCCCGCACCGCCCAGGGAGCCCCCATCGAGAAGCCGACCAGCAGGGCGTGGTCGACACCGGCGGCGTCCATCACCGCGACGGTGTCCTCGGCGAACTCGGTGCGTCGGTATGCCGCGGTGCCGGCCGGGCGGTCGCCCGCGGCGCCGCCCCGCCCCTCGAAGGTGACCACCCGGGCGTGCCGGGCCAGGGCGGGGACCTGCAGCTTCCACACCCGCGCCGGCAGGATCGTCCACGTGGGCAGCAGGACGACGGTCCGGGTGTGCTCCGCCCCGTGGACGGCATACGGGAGCCGCACCCCGTCGCGCACGGCCACCCCGGTGCGGTCCGGGTCCCGCGGCGGCCGGGGGTCGCGGTCCTCGAGGTCGAGCGGGACGGGAGGGGTGGAGAGGGGGGCGACGACCGAGGGGCCGGTGGGGACCG
Organism: Ornithinimicrobium sp.; assembly: GCA_035581545.1. GTDB lineage: Bacteria > Actinomycetota > Actinomycetes > Actinomycetales > Dermatophilaceae > Ornithinicoccus. Next base: position 583 of record DATISK010000267.1, read on the forward strand.
CAGTGGTGGAGACCGCAGTGGTGGAGACCGCGGCGGTGGAGACCGTGCCGGACCCCCGCAGCGCCGGAAGCACCCGGGCGGTCTGCGTCAGCCGGTCCTCCGGCCGGACGTCCACCAGCACAGTCTCCACCTCCTCGGTCCGCCCGTGCAGGCCTGCGCTCAGGGCCGGATCTCCAGGACCCGGTTGAACGGCGTCTGCGCGACGGTGCCGAACCGGGTGAACCCGGCCGCCGTGGCGACGTCGCGGATCCGCGCCGGACCCGCCTGCGTCCCCAGGGCCAGCCCGACGTCCTGGGACAGCGACGAGGGTGTGCACAGGAGGGTGGAGAAGCCGTAGTAGGCACGGCCCACCGGGTTGAGGTTGTCCTCGACGTGGTCGCCGGCCATCGGCTCGACCACCATCCAGGTCCCGTCCGGGGTGAGCGCCCGCCGCACCTGCCGGGCGGCGCCCACGGGGTCGCCCATGTCGTGCAGGCAGTCGAACATCGTGACGAGGGCGTAGCCGCTGCCGGGCAGCTCCTGGGCGGAGGCCACCTCGAACCTCACGCGGTCCTCGACCCCGGCCTCGGCCGCCCGGCGGCGGGCGATCTGCACCGACGCCGGGTGGTAGTCGTAGCCGACGAAGCGCGAGCGCGGGAAGGCCTGCGCCATCAGCACGGTGGAGGCGCCGTGCCCGCAGCCCACGTCCGCGACGAGGGCGCCGGCCTCGAGGGTGCCGACGACGCCCTCGAGCGCGGGGAGCCACTCCGCGACGAGGTGGGCGTTGTAGCTGGGGCGGAAGAACCGCTCGCAGCCCAGGTGGACGTCGCTGACGTGCTCGTGCCAGCCGTAGCCGGCACCGTTGCGGGCGGCCTCGAGGATGTGGTCCATGTCGTGCACGGTGCCCAGGGCGATCTGGAAGAGACCGGGCAGGAAGGCCGGGCTGTCCTCGACCGTGAGGGCGACCGCCTGCTCCGGCGGGAGCAGGTAGCGGCCGGTCGCGGGGTCGTAGCTGAGGTAGGCGCCCGCGGCCTGGGCGTTGAGCCACTCCCGGGCGTAGGGCTCGGCGGTGCCGGTCCGCTCGGCCAGCTCGGCCGGTGTGGTCGGGCCGTGGGCGGCCAGGTCCTGGTAGTAGCCGAGCTTGTCGCCCATGACGACGAGCGCGGCGTTGAGCGTGGCCCCCACCTCGTCGACGGCCCGGAAGACGAACGCCATCAGGGTGTCCAGGTCCACCGGCGGCGGGTCGGCGGATGACGGGGCCGCCTGGCCGTCGCTCCGGTCGGTGGCCTGGGTGGTGGTGCGGGTGGTGCGGGTGTCGGTGCTCATGACGAGCCCCTTTCCGGGTGGGTGGGTAGGTACGGCCGAACGTAGGTCCGGGGCGGGTGCGGTCGCGTCCGGTGACCCCCCTGGTCCGTCGGCCGGTCCCCCCTGGTCCGTCGGCCGGTCCCCCCTGGTCCGCAGCCGGCCCCACCGGGGTCGGCTCCGCTCGTAGACTCCGCAGGGTGGTGCTCCTCGGCAGGTCCGCCGAGCAGGAGGCGGTCGGCCGGCTCCTGGCCTCCACACGGCTCGGCCGGGGCGGCGCGCTCCTCCTCACCGGTGAGCCCGGGGTGGGCAAGACGGCGCTGCTCGAGGACGTCGTCGGGTCGCTGGAGGACGTCTCTGTGCTCACGGTGACCGGCACGGAGGCCGAGCACGACCTGCCCTTCGCCGCGCTGCACGCGGTGCTGCTGCCCGCGCTGCACCTGCTGGACGACATCCCGGCGCCGCAGGCGGGAGCCCTGGGCGCGGCGCTGACCCTCCGACCCGGCGACCCGCGCGACCGGTTCGCGATCGGGGCCGCGACGCTGAGCCTGCTGAGCAGGTATGCCGAGGACGCGCCGGTCGTCGTCGTGGTCGACGACGTCCAGTGGGTGGACCACTCCTCGGTGGAGGCGCTCGCCTTCGCGGCCCGGCGCCTGCGGGACGACCCGGTCGCGGTGCTGGTGGCCGGCCGGACCGGGGAGGTCCCCGCCCCGGTGGACGGACTGCCCGTCCTCGAGCTGGACGTGCTCGGGCCCCAGGACGCGGCCCGCCTCCTGGAGGAGGCCTGTCCCGCCTGGCTCCCGCCCGACGCCCGCGCGCTGGTCCACCGCGCGGCCGGCGGCAACCCGCTGGCGCTCCTCGAGCTGGCGCGGGACCCGGAGGCGGCCAACGACCTCTCCGAAGGCCTCCCGCCATCCCTCCCGGCCCGGGTGCAGGCGGCGTTCGCACGGCAGCTCGACGCCCTCGACCCGGGGGACCGGGAGGCCGTCCTGGTCGCCGCCGTCACGGGCGGTGACGTCCGGCTGACCCGCGAGGTGTGCGCCGAGCTGGGGCTGGACGCCGAGGGGGTCGGACGGGCGGCGCGCACCGGGCTGCTGTCCGTGACAGGGGGGCGGGCCACCTTCCGGCACCCGGTGCTGCGCTCCGTGGTCTACGCGTCCGCCCCCGACGCGCTGCGCCGACGGGTGCACCACGCGGTGGCCGGCCAGCTGACCGAGGCGGTCGACGTCGACCGGAGGGACTGGCACGTGGCGGCGGCGACCGTCGAGCCGGACGAGGACGTCGCCCGGATGCTCGAGGGGTTCGGCGCGCGCGCCGCCGCGCGCACCGCATACGCCGTCTGCTCGACCGCGGTGGAGCGGGCCGCGCGTCTCAGCCCCGACCCGGCCGACGCCCGGGAGCGGCTGACGACCGCCGCGCACGCCGC
>DATISK010000268.1:0-1857 GCA_035581545.1 Ornithinimicrobium sp.
ATCACCGACCGGTTGGCCCGGTGGGACGGGATGTCCGAGCGGGTGCCCACCGCCGGCCACGCGATCCTCTTCGGCCGCTCGATCGCCGCCCGGCTGCCGGACGACCTGGACCCCGACCTGGCCCTCATGGTCATGGACGTCTGCGGCGCGCCCGCGCTCGTCACCAAGGTGGTGCAGGCGTATGCCGCGCGCGGGCACGCCCCGACCGTCGCCGTCCTCGGGGGGGCGGGCAAGTCGGGCAGCCTGTCCCTGGCCGCCGCCCGGGAGGCCGGGGCCGGCCACCGGATCGCCGTCGTCCCCGTGGAGGCGGAGGCCGCGATGCTGCGGGGGACCGACCTGGCCGACGAGGTCGTCGTCGCCGACGCGCGGGCACCGATCGCCCTGGAGCGCGGCGTCCGGGAGGCGGGCGGGCCGGCCGACGTCACCGTCGTCTGCGTCGACGTGCCGGGCTGCGAGCAGCCCGCGATCATGGCCACCGCCCAGGGCGGGACGATCATCTACTTCTCGATGGCCACCAGCTTCTCCGCGGCCGCCCTCGGCGCGGAGGGGCTGGCGGCCGACGTGACCATGCTCGTCGGCAACGGCTACACGCCCGGCCACGCCGACCTCGCGCTGTCGCTGCTGCGCCGCGACGACACGGTGCGTGGCCTGTTCGAGTCCAGGCTGGACACCCACCACACTGGGCAGGCGTGAGCACCTTCCAGCACCCGCCCCACGCGGCGCACCCCGACCACGCACCCGGCGAACGGGTCCTCCTGCACGGCGGGGTCCTCGCGGGGGCGACCGCCGACGCCGGGTCCGCCGCCGGCCCGCCCACCGCGCTCGTCCTCGACGGGTCGACCGTCGCCTGGGTCGGGGACGAGGAGGGTGCCGCCCTCTGGGCGGACCGGGTCGACCGGGTCACCGACCTGGACGGTGCCCTCGTGACCCCCGGTTTCTGCGACGCGCACGTGCACCTGACGATGACCGGGCAGGGCCTGGACGGTGTCGACCTGTCGGGCACCCGGTCGGTGACCGAGGCTCTCGCCCTCGTCGAGGAGGCGGCCCGGCGCCGCCGCGGGCGCCCCGTCTACGCCCACTCCTGGGACGAGACCCGGTGGGCCGAGGGACGCCCGGTCACCTCGGCCGAGCTGGACCGGGCCTCCTACGGGGGCGTGGTCTACATGCCCCGCGTGGACGCCCACTCCGCCAGCGTCTCCACCGCGATGGCCACGATCGCCCGCGTCCAGGACCTCGACGGGTGGGACGGCACCGGGGTCGTCCGCCGGGACGCCTTCGCCGCAGCGACCAACGCCTTCACCGCGACCATGACCCCGGCCGACCGGGAGCACCACGTCACCCTCGCCCTCCGGGCGGCGGCGGCCCGGGGGATCACGCTCCTGCACGAGACCGGGGCCGCCCACCTGACCAGCCACGACGACATCCGCGACGTGCTGGCCCACGGGGAACGTCCCGGGGTGCCCGACGTGGTGGCCTACTGGGGGGAGCTGGTCGACGACGCCGGGACCGCCGCGGAGCTGGCCGGTTTCCTGGGCGTGCTCGGCCTGGCGGGGGACCTGTGCGCCGACGGGTCGTTCGGCTCCTTCACCGCCCACGTCGAGCAGCCCTACCTCAGCGACCCGGACGGCACACCGGGGGGGAACCACCACGGATACGGATACCTGGGCGTGGACGAGGTGCGCGACCACGTCCTGGCCTGCACCCGGGCGGGGCTGCAGGCCGGGGGGCACGTCATCGGCGACGCGGCCCTGCGGACCATGGCCACCGGCTTCCGGGCCGTCGCCGACGTGCTCGGCGTCGAGGCGGTGCGCGCCGCCCGGCACCGGTGGGAGCACGTCGAGCTGCCCGCGCCGCCGG
>DATISK010000269.1:0-3466 GCA_035581545.1 Ornithinimicrobium sp.
GTCGACCGCCCGCGCCCACGCGGCGACCTCGGCGGGCAGCTCCGGTCGGCCGCCGACGTCGCCGAGGAGCGCGACGAGCTGGGGCGCCGGCACCCGCTCGCCGCTCCCCCGGGTCAGGAACCGTCCCGCGACCAGGCCACGGGCGCAGAGCTGTCCGCCCCGGGTGAAGACCTGCTCGAGATAGATCACCCGCTCGTCCCACCCGACCACCCGGGTGGTGATCTCGAAGCGCTGCCCCAGCGTCAGCGACCGGCGGTAGCTGACGGTCTGGGCGGCGACGACCGGATACCACCCCTTCTCCTTCAGCAGCGGGAAGCCGTCGAGGTCGGCGATGTAGTGGGTGCGCGCGACGTCCATCATCTGCAGGTAGGTGCCGTTGTTGACGTGCAGGTAGATGTCGAGGTCCGCGGGCCGCACCCGCATCGTGGTGACCGAGGGGTCCAGCAGTCGCTGCCCGGGAACCGGGGGGCGGGGTCGCAGGAGGGCGCGGAGGAGGTCGATCTGGCGGGCCACCGCGTCACCGTACCCGCGCGGCGGACCGCCCCGACCACCCGGTGCGGCGCTCACCTCCTCGCCACGTAGTAGCTGTTGATGAAGTCCTCCGGCAGCCGCTCCACCCGGACGTCGCCGAACCCGGCGTCGGCCAGCATCTGCAGCGCCAGCTCGGTGCCCCACGCGGTGCCCAGCCCCTCGCCCCCGAGGGAGAGCGAGACGGTCATGCAGTGCATCGTGGACACGGCGTAGAGGTAGGGCGCCCACGGCAGGTCCAGGTTGGCGTCGACGTCGCTGGAGGCGTGCATGTCGACCATGAGGAACGTCCCGTCGGGGTCCAGGTGTGCCTCGACCTGCTCCAGCACGGTGGCCGGGTGGGCCTGGTCGTGGATCGCGTCGAACGCGGTGATCAGCCCGAACGACCCGCTCCCCTCCAGGCTGGTGACGTCGCGCACCTCGAAGCGGGCGTTGGTCAGGCCCCAGTCGCGCGCCTCGGACCGGGCGAACTCCACCGCGTCCTGGGAGAAGTCGTAGCCGACGAACTCGCTGGCCGGGAAGGCCCGCGCCAGCAGGTTGACCGCGTGGCCCCGGCCGCACCCCACGTCGGCCACCCGGATCCCCCGGGTCAGCCGCTCCGGCAGGCCCGGCACCAGCGGCACGATCCGCGGCAGCAGCGCGGCGTCGTTGGTGTCGGCGCTCAGCTCGGCCATCACCTCGTGGAACCGGCCGTACCGCGCGTAGGGCACCCCGCCGCCCTCGGCGAAGCAGGCCACCACCTCGCTCTCCACCTCGGCCATCAGGGGCAGGAACTGCATCACCGCGGCCAGGTTGTCCGGCCCCGCCGCCCTGGTCAGCACCGCGGCGTGCGCGGCCGGCAGACGGTAGGTGTCCCCGGCCGGGTCGTGCTCCACGACCCGCGCGGTGGTCATCGCGTGCAACCACTCGCGGACGTAGCGCTCGTGCAGCCCCGCCGCGGCCGCCACCTGCGGGCTCGTGGACGGGGGCAGGTCGGCCATCGCGTCGAACAGCCCGGTGCGGTGCCCGACGCTGACCATCAGCGCCGTCGACCCCGCAGCCAGCGCGCCGAGCAGCCCGCCGGCGAACTCCTGCACCTGCTGCGGGTCCGGGCCGGCCGTAGGGGTCCCGCCCGGGTGCGTCCGGTCGTGCGTGGTCTGGTCGGGGTATGTCGTGTCGAGAGACATCGTCCGCTCCTTCCGTCTCGTCCTGCGGACATCTCCGACGCTAGGGACGGCCGGGAGGGCGGCACATCGGCAGAATTGTGCAGACGGGGTGCAGGTGCGCAGCCTCAGATCAGACCGCGGTCGCGTGCCCAGGCCACGGCAGCCGTGCGCGAGGCGACCTCGGTCTTGAGGTAGACGTTGGCCAGGTGCCGCGCCACCGTGCTCCCGCTGATGTGCAGGGCGCGGGCCACCTGCTGGTTGGTGCGGCCGTCGGCGACCGCGGCGAGCACCTCGAGCTCGCGCGGGGTGAGCCCGCCCAGGTCGGGCGCGACGCCGCCCGGTCCGCCCGGCCCGCCCGGGACGCCCAGCCGCTCCAGCGTGGCCGTCGCGCCCTCCCGCTCCCGCCGGGCGGTGTCCCGGTCCCCGAGCGCCTCGTAGGCGACGGCGAGGTCCAGCCCGGTGCGGCACACCTGGTAGGGCACGTCCATCCGCCGCCACCGGGCCTGCGCCTCCCGCAGCCGGCGCACCGCCTCGGCGGGGCGGCCGCGGGCCAGCAGCACCGCACCGCGCCACCGCAGCGCCTCGGCCCGCCACCCGGGACTGTCGTGGGCCTCGGCGATCCGGGTGAGCTCGTCGCCGTGGCCCGAGGCGCCCCGGGGGTCGTCGGCGGCCAGGCAGACCTCGACCCGGGCGGCGAGCAGGGGCGCCCGCACGAGCGGCCAGGTCCGGGTCGCGAGCGCGGCGTCGAGGATGGAGGCGGCCACCTGGACCCGGCCCCGGGGCAGGCACAGCAGCGCGAGCCCGGGCAGGGGGTCGCGGCCCAGCTCGTGCGCGCGGCGGTAGGCCGCCTCCGCGGCGTCGAGGTCGCCCCGGAGCCGGTGCAGCTCGCCGAGGCAGTAGTGCGCCTCCCCCGCGACCCCGACGTCGAGGGGCTCCAGGTCCGACGCCGCCTGCCGGGCCTCATCCTCGGCGCGGGCCCACTCCCCGTGCAGGACCCGCAGCTGGGCGCGGTGGACCCGGCAGATCCCGGTGAACATCACGGCCGGGGCGTAACCCTCCAGCCACCGCTCGGTCAGCGTGGTCCAGCGCTGTGCCCGGGGCAGGTCGAGCAGGTCGTGGCACAGCGAGATGGTGTCGCAGTAGAGCAGCCCCACCCACTCGGGCGCGACGTCCCCCGCCTGGACGGGCAGCATGGCCTCGTCCACGTCGCGCAGTCCCCGCCCGGTCTGCCCGCGGTGGACCGCCACCACCCCGCAGAGGAAGCGGCCCAGCGCCAGCACGGTCGGCAGGTCGTGCGCCTCGCCGAGGGCGAGCGCCTCGCGGGCCAGCCGGCCGGCGGTCTCCAGGTCGCCCGACTCCAGCGCGACCTCGGCGTCCACGGCCAGCAGGAACCCTCGTTCCGGTGCCTCGGGCACCTCCTCGAAGAGCCGTCGCGCCCGGGCCATCCATCCGATCCCGGACTCCGCGTGGCCGCGCACCACCTCGGTGTAGCCCAGCTCGAGGGCGACCAGCGCGGCCCCCACCGACCGCCCGTCCTCCAGGAGGCGGCGGTGCAGCTCGGCCCCGGCGGCGGCATACTCCTCCACCTCCCCCAGCCACCAGCAGGCACCCACCAGGGAGCCCAGGTCCTCGGTGCCCAGCTCCCCGGCCGCCGCGAAACCCTCGCGCGCCGCGGCCCAGTCGTGCCGGCCGCACGCCGCGCGGGCCACCTCCAGAGCCTCGTCCTCGGTCATCGTCCACCCACCTCGACCGATCATGGCAGCAGCACCCGGGACTGTCACGGGCCCGGGCGG
>DATISK010000270.1:0-25975 GCA_035581545.1 Ornithinimicrobium sp.
TACCGTCCACCGGGCCCGGGAGAGCCGGTCCGTCTCGTGCACTGCGGCCGCCTGTCCCCCGAGAAGCGACCGGCGCTGTCGGTGGAGACCGTGCGGGAGCTGGTCCGCCGCGGCCGCGACGTGGAGATGACGGTCTTCGGGCACGGACCTATGCGCGACGAGCTCATCGAACGGGCCAGGAACCTGCCGGTCGTCTTCCACTCCTACATCACCGACCGGGCCGAGCTGGCCGCCCGCATGGGCACCGCGGACGTCGCGCTGGCCCCCGGTCCGCTCGAGACCTTCGGACTGGCCGCCCTGGAGGTCCTGGCCTGCGGCGTCCCGACGGTCTGTCCGGACGAGGGCGCCCTCCAGGAGGTGGTCGGCGACGGGGGCCACGTGGCGCGATCGACCCCCGCCGCCTTCGCGGACGGCGTCGAGACGCTCCTGGCCCGGCCCCGGGCCGCCGCCCGTGCCCGCGAGCAGTCCGAGCTCTTCAACTGGCGGGCCTCGGCGGAGGCCATGCTCGCCGTCCACGCCGAGGTCGCTGCGCGACGGCCCGCGGTGTGACGGTCCGGCACCCGGGCCTCACAGGCGGCCCAGGTGCCTCCGTCCTCGTCCTCACCCGGCCGGTCGGACGGCGTCCGCGCCGGTGTGGCCGGGTCAGCCGACCTTGTGCAGCCAGGTGACGGGGGCGCCCTCGCCCGCGTGCCGGTAGACCTCCAGCTCGGCGTCCCAGGCAGCCCCCAGGACCCGGTCCAGCTCGGCCGCCAGCACGGCCGCATTGCCCGCGGCCTGCTCCACGACGGTCCGCAGCCGGTCCTCGTTGACGACGAGGTCCCCGTTGGCGGACAGCCGCGCCTGGTGGATGCCCAGGGCGGGGGTGTGCGTCCACCGCATCCCGTCGCTCCCGCGGCTGGCTTCCTCGACGACCTCGTACCGCAGGCCGTCCCAGCCGCGCATCGCGCTGGCGATGAGCGCACCGGTGCCCGCCTCACCGGTCCAGGAGAACTCGGTGCGGACCAGGCCGGACTCGACCGGCTGCGGCACCCAGTCCAGGCTGACGCGCGTGTCGAGGACCCCCTCGAGGGCCCAGTTGATGTGCGGGCACAGCGCAAGCGGCGCGGAGTGGATGAACACCACTCCGCGGGTCATGACTCGGGGCATGACGACGGACATCCTGGCCTCCTGTGTGGTGAGGGACGTCTTCCCCAACGACCTCGACACACGAGAACCGGTCCGGCCAGCGTGGCCGCGCTCTGCGATTGTAGTCACATTGTGCTCTGTCGTCACTCCAGTATCAAGTGCTGCGGGTCACGATCTTCCCTGCCGGCCTCGACCAGGTGACCCAGGTCACGAATATCGCCGTGACCTGGGTCGATGCACGACCTCATACGTATCTGTTTGTCACGTGCGTCACAACACGCGGGGGAAACTTGGTCATTTCGTGATCTTTTCGTAACCTGATGCAGGCGTTCCTGTCCCCCGATCCCTCGGTTACGCCCCGCCCTGACCATGGCGCCCAGGTCCTCCCTGTGCCTGCGCGCCCCGCACAACGAGGTCGTGCGTCCCGCACGCCCCCGGAGGTTCTATGAAGTTCACCGGCAAGCACCGTCTCTCCAGCACCGCTCCCCGTAGCGGCGCCGCAGCCCTGATGATCGGCGGTCTGGTGGCCGGCACGGTCGCCACGGCGGGTGCCGTCACCCTGAAGCAGGACCCCAGCTCCCAGGACGACGTCACCGCAGCCCTGAGCGACGACCCGGCCGACGCCGTGCGCGACGCGCAGGCGCCGGTGGACGCCGCCGAGGAGGCCGACCAGCTCGCCAGCCTGCGGAGCTCATCGCTCTCCGAGCTGCGCGACCAGGGGGCGGCCGACCGCAGCGAGGCGCGCGAGGCGCCTGCGGACGCCGCCACCGTCAGCACCCTGCTCGACGGCTCCGGCTTCTCCGCCCGCACCCTCGAGGTCGAGACCACCGAGGTCGAGACCACCGAGACCGCCGAGACCGAGACCGCCACGCAGGCAGAGCCGGTCACGCAGGCGCCCGCGGAGCCTGCGCCCGCGGAGGAGCCGGTCGCCGCGCCGCGTGAGCAGGCCGCCCCGGCCGAGCCGGTCCAGCAGACCCAGGCGCAGGCCGCCCCCGTGCAGCAGACCCAGCCCGCGCCCGAGCCGGTCCAGGCGCAGCCGGTGCAGCAGGCCGCGCCCGCCCCGGTCGGTGGGTCCGTGCTCTCCGTCGCTGCCGCCTACGTCGGCTACCCCTACGTGCTCCTCGGCACCCCGCCGTACTCCTTCGACTGCTCCTCCTACACCTGGTACGTCTTCCAGCAGGCGGGGATCAACATTCCGCGGACGGTCGCCGGTCAGAAGGCCGCGGTCACCCCGGTCTCGAACCCGCAGCCGGGTGACCTGGTGTTCTACAACGACTTCTACCACGTGGGCATCTACGCCGGGAACGGCATGACCTACGAGGCGATGAACCCCAGCACCGGTGTGCGCTACGGCCCCATGATCTCCAGCAACGTCTGGTACGGCCGGATCGGCTGACCCGCCCTCCGCGCTCGACGAGGACCCCCGACCGGTGCCGGTCGGGGGTCCTCGTCCGTCCCGTGCCCGCCCCCCGGACCGCCGGTGGGCCGGCGTCCCGTCGCTCTCGGGCGGGCCGGACGCCCTGCGTGCTAACTTCGAGCATGCGCGTCTCCGACCTGATCAAGAAGAAGGGCGCGTCGGTGGTGACCCTCCCCCCGACGGCGACCGTGACCGAGCTGCTGGAGACCCTCGACGAGCACCGGATCGGTGCCGTCGTGGTCCTCGACGAGGACGGTGGTGTCGTCGGCATCGTGTCCGAGCGGGACGTCGTCCACCACCTCCGCGGCGGCAGCGGCACCCACTCCCCCGTCACCGACCTGATGACCGCCGAGGTGCACACCTGCCGCTCGGGGGACGACCTGGTCCAGCTCGCGACGACGATGACCGAGCAGCGCCTGCGGCACCTGCCCGTGGTCGAGGACGGCCGGCTGCAGGGCATCGTCTCCATCGGCGACGTCGTCAAGGCCCGCCTCGACGCGCTCGAGGCGGAGCGGGACATGCTGGAGGACTACCTGCGCCGGTGAGCCGCCGGAGGCCCGTTAGGATCGTCCTTCCGGGCCAGTAGCTCAGCCGGTCAGAGCAGCGGACTCATAATCCGTCGGTCGTCGGTTCAAGCCCGACCTGGCCCACCCTCAAGGTCACAACTCGGTGACACTGTCGTTCGAGACAGTGACGGTGCAGGTCACCTGCCGTTAGTGTGCCCGTCATGACCGACACGCCTTCCCCGGCCGACCGTGCGCCCGGTGCGCCCCTGGTCGTCCTGGAGAACGTCAACAAGCACTTCGGCGACCTGCACGTGCTCAAGGACATCGACCTCACCGTGCACGAGGGCGAGGTCGTCGTGGTCATCGGGCCCTCGGGCTCGGGCAAGTCGACCCTGTGCCGCACGATCAACCGGCTGGAGACCTACGAGTCGGGCAGCATCACCATCGACGGGCAGGACCTGCCGCAGGAGGGCAAGGCCCTGGCCAGGCTGCGCGCCGACGTCGGGATGGTGTTCCAGTCCTTCAACCTGTTCTCCCACAAGACCATCCTGGAGAACGTCACCCTCGGCCCGGTCAAGGTCCGGGGCATGAAGGCCAAGGACGCCGAGAAGCACGCGATGGCGCTGCTCGAGCGGGTGGGGGTGGCGCACCAGTCCAAGAAGTACCCCGCCCAGCTCTCCGGCGGTCAGCAGCAGCGCGTCGCCATCGCCCGGTCCCTGGCCATGGAGCCCCGGGTGATGCTCTTCGACGAGCCGACCTCGGCCCTCGACCCCGAGATGATCAACGAGGTGCTCGACGTCATGATCTCGCTGGCCAAGAGCGGCATGACGATGATCGTGGTCACCCACGAGATGGGCTTCGCGCGCAAGGCCGCCGACCGCGTGGTCTTCATGTCGGACGGAGCCATCGTCGAGGAGAACACGCCCGAGGAGTTCTTCACCAACCCCCAGACCCCACGCGCCAAGGACTTCCTCGGCAAGATCCTCACCCACTGAAGGAGAACCACCGTGAAGAAGCACTCCCCGTTCCGCATCGCCGCCGTCCTGGCGGCCTCGGCCCTGGTGCTCAGCGCCTGCGGCGCCGACGACACCGACGACGGCGGCACCGCTGCCGAGGACACCGCCGCCGAGGACACGGCGGGAGACGACGCGACCGGCACCGAGGACGCCGCGGCCGGCGGTTCCGGCGAGGGCCTGACCATCGGCATCAAGTTCGACCAGCCGGGCCTGGGGCTGCAGGAGGGTGACGAGTACTCCGGGATGGACGTCGACGTGGCCATCGCCGTGGCCGAGGCCCTCGGCGTCGCCGAGGAGGACATCACCTGGCGCGAGGCACCCACGCCGCAGCGCGAGAACCTGCTGACCACCAACCAGGTCGACATGATCTTCGCGACCTACTCCATCACCGACGCCCGCAAGGAGGAGGTCCAGTTCGCCGGACCCTACTTCGTCGCCGGCCAGGACCTCCTGGTGACCCAGGACAGCGACATCGAGGGTCTGGACGACCTGGACGGCAAGCTGCTCTGCTCGGTCACCGGGTCGACCTCGGCCACGAACGTGCAGGAGGAGGTGCCCGGCGTCCAGCTGCAGGAGTACGGCACCTACTCCGAGTGCGTCGAGCAGCTGGCCAACGGCACCATCGACGCGCTGACCACCGACGACACCATCCTGGCGGGGTATGCCGCCCAGGACCAGTACGCGGGCCAGCTCCGCGTGGTGGGTGCTCCCTTCAGCGAGGAGAACTACGGAGTCGGCCTGAACAAGGACTCCGACCGGTGCGAGGAGATCAACGAGATCCTCCAGGGCTTCTGGGACGACGGCACCATGGAAGGGATCATCGAGGACAACCTCGGTGCTGCCGACCACACCGCCAACCCCGACCTGAACCCCCCGGCCGAGATCGGTGGCCACAGCGGCTGAGGCCGCGCGGCACGTTCCTCCCGGCCGGCACACCCCCAGGCCAGCAGTCTGCGGGTGTGCCGGCCGGGCCCCGTCCGCCCCTCCTGAAGGAGACCGATGCTCGAGCTGATCGAGGACTTCAACGTCCTGGCGGCCTTCTGGATGACCATCCGTCTGGCGCTCTGGTCGGCGCTGCTCGCACTGCTCATCGGCACGGTCGTGGCCATCATGCGGCTCTCGCCCGTGGGCGTGCTGCAGCGCGCCGGAGCCACCTACGTGACCCTGCTGCGCAACACCCCACTGACGCTGATCATCATCTTCTGCAGCCTGGGCCTGTGGGGCCAGCTGGGGATCGAGCCCGCCTCCCGTGACTCCGACACGTTCATCGCCGACCTGAACTTCCGGCTGGCCGTCATCGGACTGGCCTTCTACCACGCAGCCTTCGTGACCGAGGCGATCCGCAGCGGGGTGAACACGATCCCCGTGGGCCAGGCAGAGGCGGCCCGCTCCATCGGCCTGACGTTCTCCCAGAACCTGCGGCACATCATCCTTCCCCAGGCCTTCCGGGGGGCGATCACGCCGCTGGGCAACGTCCTGATCGCGCTGATCAAGAACACCACGGTCGCCGTGGCGATCGGCGTGGCGGAGGCCGCCTACGCGCTGCGCAACATGATCGAGTTCCGCCCGGACGTCATCCTGCTGAACTTCTTCTTGATCGCCATCGGGTTCGTCATCCTCACCCTGCCGACCGGCCTCGCCGTGAGCTACTTCTCCCAGAAGCTGGTGGTCCGCCGATGAGTGCGCAGCAGGTCCTCTTCGACGCACCCGGCCCCCGTGCGGTCCGCCTCTACCGGATCATGGCCCTCGTCGGCACGCTCATCGTCCTGGGCGTCCTGGCCTGGATCGGCTGGCGGATGTGGGACCGGGGACAGCTGACGGCGGACAAGTGGATGCCCTTCCTGCAGTGGGCCACGTGGGAGAACTACTACCTCCCGGGTTTCTGGGACACGGCCCGGGCCGCCCTGTCGGCCATCGTCATCTCGATGTCCCTGGCGCTGATGCTGGCGATGGGCCGGATGTCGGACCTGGCCCCCCTCCGGTGGGTGACCACGGTCTTCGTCGAGTTCTTCCGCGCCGTTCCGGTGCTGATCATGATGATCTTCACCTTCTTCTTCCTGTCCCGCCAGGGATGGTTCCCGGACGAGCTGAACCCGTTCATCGCGACGGTGACCGGACTGGTCCTCTACAACTCCTCGGTCCTGTGCGAGGTCATCCGCAACGGGGTGGGCTCGCTGCCCAACGGCCAGCGGGAGGCGGGCCTGTCGATCGGGCTCAGCTCCTCGCAGACCCGGCGGATCATCCTGATCCCGCAGGCGCTCACCGCCATGCTGCCGACCCTGGTCAGCCAGATCATCGTCATCGTCAAGGACACGGCGCTCGGCTACATCATCCTCTACCCCGAGCTGCTCACCCGGGCCCGTCAGCTGGGGTCGGCGGAGGCCAACGTGGTCCCGGCCTACCTCATCGCCGCGGCCCTGTTCATCGTCATCAACTACGGTCTGGGGCGGCTCGCCGAGGCGATCGAGAACCGGCAGCGGCGGCGTGCCCGCAGCGCGGCCAAGGCCGGCCCCGGCACCGCCACCATGGGCGACGCCTCTGGCGTGGCCGCCGGGGTGGGCATGCACGGCAAGATCGGCACCGGCGGCACGTCGGGGACGGCCGAGGACGGCTACTGACCCGCTCGCACGACGAAGGCCCGGCACCATCGGTGCCGGGCCTTCGTCCTCTGCTCCCCCGGTTGGACTCGAACCAACAACCTGCCGGTTAACAGCCGGCTGCTCTGCCAATTGAGCTACAGGGGAAAGTCGCAGCGAGGAGAGACTTTAGCAAACGCCCCAGCGGCGCCGAAATCGGCAGGGCCGGCCCAAGGTCGGGCGCGTCGACCCGGTCAGGCGAGCTGCGGGGGGTCGGGGTCCAGACCTGCCTGGTCGCGCACGTCGCGCCTCGCCTCGTGGACGGCCCGGGCCAGCTGGGCGTCGACCAGGCGCGCCCCCGGTCCGAGCAGCACCTGCTCGACGAGCTCGCGGGTGTCCAGCACCTTGCGCACGGTCACCCGGGCCGTCCGTCGGGGGCCCAGGTCGACCCCCCTGGTGAGCACGACGCTGGCCGTCGTCCGGTCGCGCAGGACGACGGGCACGGACCCCGGTCCTGTGCGGTCGCGCAGCCGCCACCGCCGCGGGTCGCCGCCGTCCACGAAGTCCACGGTCAGCAGCCACTCGTCCGGGTCCCAGGCGCCGCTGTCCACCTCGTGCCAGGGACGCTCGGTCACGGACCCGCCCTCGGTCGTGCGCTCCAGCAGCCGCCAGGTCGTGAGCACCACCCAGTGGCCGCTCGCGTCCTCCTGGGCCGTCGCCAGGACCTGCTCCCCCCGCTGCAGCTCGGGCAGGACCCCCGCGGGGACGTCCTTGGGAGACCGGTCCGGCCTCGGTGCGGCCGATCGGTCCCCGCGTGGGCGTCGCCACCATGCCATCTCAGTTCATCCTGTCCTTGAGGGCAGCGTGCTCGCGCTGCAGGGCCATCAGCTCCTCGTCGACCCGGCGGGCCTCCGGGATGCCCGGGGTCAGCCGCTGGAGCCTGCTGATGGTCTGGGAGATCCGCTGCTCGGAGGCTGCCAGCCGCACCCGCAGCACCAGCGAGTCGACGTAGGCCTCCGACGGCATCCCGGTCTGCGGGTCGAGCCGCGTCGGCAGCGGAGCCACGGCGAGCTCACGCACCAGACCGTGCACCGTCGGCGGCGTGCGGGCGAGGACCGCCTGCGTCCAGCCGGCGGCGCTGGTGCTGGCCGCGGCGTGCACACCGCCGGCCTGCTGCAGGGCCTGCCACACGGTCTGGTGCACCGGTGCCCGCAGCTGGGCGGCGGGCAGCTCGTCCATGTCCTCGGCCACGATGGCCAGGGGGTACTGCAGCGCCACCTGGAGCAGGTGCCGCTCGGCCACCTGGACGGGGTCGGAGAGGTCGGCCACGGGGACCACGGGCTCCGCCGTGGCGGTATGCGGTGGCGCGGCCCGGCCGGGCGCGGGACGGGCGGGGGCGGACGCGGCCCGGGTCACCTCGACCGTCAGGGCGCCGGGGTCCACGCCCATCCACCCCGCCACGTCCCGGACGTACTCGGGGCGCAGCGTCGCGTCCTTGACCCCGGCGAGGATGGGTGCGACGGCCCGCATGGCCTGCACCCGCTCGCCGGCCAGGCCCAGGTCGTAGGGGGCCAGGGTCGTGCGCACGGCGAACTCGAACATCGGGGTGGCCCCCTCGACGAGGTCGCGCACCGCCTCCGGCCCCCCGCGCAGCCACAGGTCGTTGGGGTCCTGGCCGTCGGCGGCGACGGCGACGAAGGACTGGGCGGCCCACCGCTCGTCGTGCTCGAAGGCCTTCATGGCCGCCTTCTGCCCGGCGGCGTCGCCGTCGAAGGTGAAGATCACCCGGGCCGGCGCCCGGCCGGCCTCGTCGCGCAGGATGCGCCGGAGCATGGAGATGTGGTCGCCGCCGAACGCGGTCCCGCAGGTGGCCACGGCCGTGCCCACGTCGGACAGGTGAGCTGCCATGACGTCGGTGTATCCCTCCACGACGACCGCCCGCCGTTCGGTGGCGATGGCCTTCTTGGCCAGGTCGAGCCCGTAGAGGACGCTGGTCTTGCGGTAGATCGGGGTCTCGGAGGTGTTGAGGTACTTGGCCGCCACCCGGTCGTCGTCGTAGAGCCGCCGGGCGCCGAAACCGACGGTGTCACCGGCGATCGACCGGATGGGCCAGACGACGCGTCCGCGGAACCGGTCGTACAGGCCCCGGGAGCCGCGGGCCGACAGGCCGCCGAGGACCAGCTCGTCGTCGGTGAAGCCCTTGCGCCGCAGGTGGTCCGAGAGGACCGAGCCGCCGCGGGCGGCATACCCCACCATGAACTGCCCCGCGTGCTCGCCGGTGAACCCCTTCTCCCGCAGGAAGGCCCGGGCGGACCGGCCCTCGCCGGAGGAGAGCAGCTGGTCGTGGTAGAACTCCTCGGCCACCCGGTGGGCCTCCATCAGCCGGGTCCGCTGCCCGGCCGGTGCCTGGGGGCCTCCTCCCCCGTCCTGGCCGCTGCCCTCCTCGTAGCGCAGGGTCAGGCCCAGCTGTCCGGCGAGCCGCTCGACCGACTCGGTGAAGGTGAGGTGGTCGATCTTCTGGATGAAGTCCAGGACGTCCCCGCCCTCGCCGCAGCCGAAGCAGTGGAAGTAGCCCACGGCGGGGCGGACGGTGAAGGACGGCGTCTTCTCGTCGTGGAAGGGGCACAGGCCCTTGAGGGTGCCGATGCCGCCCCCGCGGAGGGTGACGTGCTCGCGGACGACCTCCTCGAGGGAGGCGCGCTCCTTGACGGTCTGGACGTCCTCGTTCTTGATCCGTCCGGCCACGCGCACCTCCTGGTGATCTGATGCAGGTGAGTGTAGGTCGCAGCACCGACCACGGCCCAGCGGCGTCCACACGCGCCGGTGGCTAGTGTGGGCGGATGGTGAAGCAGAGCCCACCGGCCACCGAGCTCGAGGTCGGCGGACGGACGGTGCGGATCACCAATCCCGACCGGGTCTACTTCCCCGGACCGGGTCTGACCAAGCTGGACCTGGCGCGCTACTACGTGGCCGTCGGCGACGGCGTCGTCAACGCCCTGCGGGAGCGCCCCTGCATGATGCACCGCTTCCCCGAGGGCATCACCGGCGAGCGCGTGCACCAGAAGCGGCTCCCCCGCGGCGCGCCGGACTGGGTGGAGACGGTGCACGTGACCTTTCCCCGGTGGAACCGCACCGCCGACGAGCTGTGCGTCACGGAGGTGGCCCAGGTCGTCTGGGCGGTCCAGATGTCGTGCGTGGAGCTCCATCCCTGGAACAGCCGGCGGGGCCACGTGGAGCAGCCCGACGAGTGGCGCATCGACCTCGATCCCGGGGACGACTGCGACTTCGCCACGGTCCGCCGGGTCGCCGGCGTGGCCCAGGAGGTCCTCGACGAGCTGGGTGCCGTGGGCTGGCCCAAGACCACGGGGAGCAAGGGCATCCACGTCTACGTGCGGATCCCCCCCGCGCACGGGTTCGGCGACGTCCGGCGCGCAGCCCTCGCGTTCGCCCGCGAGGTGGAGCGGCGCACCCCCGAGGCGACGACGGTCTGGTGGCGCAAGGACCGGGATCCGCGCCGCGTCTTCGTCGACTTCAACCAGAACGCGCGGGACCACACGATCGCCGCCGCCTACTCCGTCCGTGCCACCACCGACGCCCGGGTGTCCGCACCGTTGCGGTGGGACGAGGTGGCTGCCTGCGACCCGGCCGACTTCACCGTGCTGACGATGCCCGCGCGCTACGCCGAGGTCGGTGACCTGCACGCCGGGATCGACCGGGCCGTCTTCGACATCGCCCCGCTGCTGGCGTGGGCCGAGCGGGACGAGGCCGAGGGCCGGGAGACGCCTGCGGAGCCCGAGCCGGGCGGCTGACCACCCTCATCCGGTGTGCTGGACGTCCACCACCAGGCGCAGCGGGTCCTGCAGCAGGAACACCCGGTAGGGCCGCGGCTCCCCGGCGACCCCCACGAAGAGCTGGAGGTGACCTTCGAAGGGCGTGGTCCGGAGGACCTCGACGACCCCGTCCAGGGTGTGCGTGTCCAGCCCGGCGTCCCCGGCGTCGTAGACCGGGTCGCCCGGCTCGGGGTAGGCCATGCCGGAGAGGACGACCTCGAGCACGCTGTCGCCGGCCACCCCGGCGGGCAGGCCGGAGCCGTCCCGCACGGCCACCTCCGGGTAGGCCGCGCGCCACCCGGGCACCCCCGTGCCGGTGAGGTCGACGACGACCCGGTCGAAACCGTCGTTGAGCCCGGCCCGCACCGTGGGTGCGAGCAGCTGACCGCTCCCGTCCGGCCAGGGCTGGCCGAGGGACACCTCGGTGGGGGACGCGTAGACGGGGTCGTCCGCGGGCGGCGGGGGGTCGGTGGACGGCGGGGACGGGGGTGCGGGTGGGTCCTCCGGGTCGGCGCCGGGCTCGGCCGGGTCGGCACCGGAGTCGGCCGGGTCGGTCGGACCGGTGGGTGACGGCGCCGGCGGCGGGACGGCGACCGGGGGCTCCTGCGGTCCCGGCACGGGCACGGCCTCTCCCGGGTCCTCGGCCGCGGTCCCGTCCGGGGCGTCCGGGTCCGGCGCGGCCTCCCCCGGGTCCCCGGTCGGCTCGGGATCGCCGGTGACGAGCGGGGCGGCCCCACCCTCGGGCAGGTCCACCGACAGCAGGAGCCACCGGCCGTCGCCGACGGTGCGCAGGGCACCTCCGCCCCCCAGCGCCGCGAGCCAGAGGTCCTCGGCCTGCTGCACCTCCTCGGAGCAGCCGATGTCGGTCGTCACCGGGTCGCCGGGCGGGAAGCGTCCCTCCGCGTCCAGCGTCAGCTCGGAGGAGAACCACCCGCCCCCGCACCCGGCGACCTCGAACCCCCAGCCCGGGTCTCCCTCCGGCGCGAAGCTGAAGGTGGTCTCCCCGGCGGCCGGGACGACCGCACCCGTGTCCGTGCCGGTCTCGTGGAGGGCCGGGAGCAGGTCCCACGTCGTCCCTCGCAGAGCGGCCTCGTCGGGCACCGAGACGGGGTCGGTCGTGGCCGGCCCGACCTCGGGCCCACCGGGCGCGGCGAGGACGAAGGTCGTCCAGCCTGCCGGCACCGCCGCCACCGTCGGCTCCTGGGCGTCCCTGCCGTCCAGCGCACCGGCCTGCCACCCCAGGACGAGCGCCGAGGTCGCCGCCACCCCCGCGAGGGTCCCGGCGCCGGCGCGGCGCAGGGTCCGGCGCCGCCGTCCGGCCCGCCACGCGCCGTCCGCGTCCAGGTCCTCCACCACCCCGACCCAGGAGGCCTCCTCCAGCAGGTCGCGCACGTCGAGGCCCCCGCCGTCGCTCCGCCCGGCCCCGTCCACGTCATACCTCTCGTTCATCGTCGACCCTCCTTCTGCGGGAGCGGTGCCGGAGCCCGGTCGCCCGCCTCGGCGACCCGCCGGGCCGTCAGCTCGGCCCGCATGCGGGCGACCGCCTGGTGGGACAGGCTCTTCACCGTGCCGGTCGCCACCCCCATCACCTCCGCGGTCTGCGCCTCCGTCAGGTCCTCGAAGTAGCGCAGGACCAGGGCCGCGCGCTGCCGCGGGGGCAGCGTGCGCAGGACCTCGTGCACCTCGGCGTCCTGGGCCCGACGGTCCGCGCCGTCGTCCACCCCGGCGTCGGGCAGCTGTCCCACGACCACCTCGCGACGGGTCCGCCGCCACCAGGACACCCGCTGGCGGTAGATCACCCTGCGGACGAAGGCGTCCGGGTGCTCGACGGACTCCCACCGCTCCGCGAGCGCGACGAGGGCCTCCTGGAGGAGGTCCTCGGCCTGCTCCACGTCGCCGCACATGAGGTAGGCCGCCCGGCGCAACCGGCCCTGCCGCGCGAGCACGAACTCGCTGTAGGCGGGGTCGGTGGTCACCACGGCGCGCTCCCTTCCAGGGGCCTCTTCCCAGGATGTCGCACGACGGGGGGAAAAGGTTCAGTCCGGCACGACGATGCGCCGGACGGTCAGCACCCCTCGAACGCCGGGTAGCCCGGCAGGGTCAGCGACGATCCGTCACGCCAGGAGCGGCGGCCCCAGCCGACCGCCTCCGCGCAGACGGCGGCGACGTCCGGCAGCTCGTCGGAGCACTCGCGGACCACCCACGCCCACCGGGCGAGCAGGAGCGCCCGGAAACCCGGGCCACGCCGGCCCGGTGGGGCCATCATCCGGTCCGCGACCGCACCGTCGAGCAGCCACAGGGTGCCGCTGAGCACCCAGAGCGCGACGGCGGAGCGCACCTGTCGTGGCCACTCCGGGTCGTCGGCCAGCCCGGGCAGACCCTCGGCCGCGGCGTCGGTGAAGGCGGAGAGAGTGGCAAGGGTGAGCCCCTCCGGCGGGGTGAAGACGCACCAGCAGGTGCTGAACGGTTCTGCGGCGTAGGCCGCCTCGAACGCCACGTGGCGCACCCCGGTGCCCTCCAGGTCCAGCAGGCGGACGCCCCCGGGCGTGAGCACGGCGTTGTCCGGACAGGCGTCTCCCGGCCCGAGCACGTGCCGGTCGGTGTCACCCTCGAGGTGGTCGACGACGTCGAGCAGCTGGGCGGTCGCGGCCCGTACCTCCCGCAGACCCGCCACCTGCTGGAGGTGGGCCAGGCCCTGCCGGGGATAGCTGCGGCGCACCTGCCGGTCCTGCGCGCCTGCGTCCCCCAGCCGGCGACGGGCCTCCTCGAGCACCTCGGGGTCGGCCGTCACCGCGCGGCCGAGGGCTGCGGCCCAGCGGACGGTATGCCGCCACGCGTCCGGCGAGCGCGGGTCCAGCAGGACGTCGGCCAGGGTCGGGTGCTCCCCCAGGTCCTCGAGCACCAGGGTGCGGGTGGCGTCGTCGCTCGCCAGCAGGGTCGGGACGCCGACCAGGTGACCCAGCCCCACGACCTCGCGCTGGTAGCCCATGGCCGCGCGCGACCCGGGCGGGGTGGGCACGAACCGCTTGACGACGACCGAGGCACCCCACCCGGGCGGCCCGTCGACCACCCGGCACCGGTGCACCGTCGAGCGGACCGACCCGCCGAGCTCGACCGGCTCGCCGAGGACCACCCCGGGCCACGGGACGACGAGCCGGTCAGGTCTCACGGCACCAGGTCCCGCACGATCTCCCCCGCGGGCCGGTCCTGGCAGGCCAGCCACCCGCTGCCCGCCCACACGTGGATCCCGTGGACGTCCCCGGCGGCGGCGGCCGCGCTGCGCACCGGCCGGCTGACCTGGTCCACGACGGGGAACGCGGGGGGTGCGAGCGCACCGAACCGGTCGACGAACCGGTTGCGCAGGGCCCCGGCCACCCGTCCGCTGAAGGCCCGGGTGGTGACCCGTTCGGTCAGCGAGGCGTCGCGCAGGGCCGCCCGGTAGGTGCGCGAGGCTCCGGACTCGGTCGCCAGCAGCAGGGCCGTCCCGACCTGGACCGCCGTCGCCCCCGCGGCGACGGCCCGGCGGACGTCACCGGGCGTGGTCACCCCGCCGGCTGCGACGAGCGGCAGCGAGGTCGTGGGGGCGACGGTCTCCAGCAGCCCCAGGTGGTCGATCGCGACCGGATCGGCCTCCGGGTCGTGGGACCCGCGGTGCCCGCCGGCCTCCTGACCCTGCAGGACCAGCACGTCGGCCCCTGCCGCCACCGCCGCGGCGGCCTCCTGCGGGGAGGTCGCGGTGACGTGGACCTCGCAGCCCGCATCCCGCCAGCGCCCGACGACCTCCGCGTCCGGCACGCCGAAGGTGCAGGAGACGACCGCCGGGCGGAAGGTCTCCACGAGCAGGACCTTGTCGGCCCAGTGGTCGGTGTCGCCCCAGGACGGGGACCCCGGCGCTGCCCCGAGGCGTTCCGCCTCGGGGGCCAGCGCCCGACGGTAGTCCGCCACGGCCGCCTCGTGCCGGGCCTGGTCCACCGGCCGCGGCACGAAGAGGTTGACCCCGAACGGCCGGTCGGTCAGGTCGCGCACGTGGACCAGGTCGGTGGCCAGCTGCTCGGGCGTGCGGTAGCCGGCGGCGAGCATGCCCAGACCGCCGACGTCGCTGACGGCGGCGACGAGCAGGGGGCTGCTGACCCCGCCGGCCATGGGGGCACCGACGACGGGGGCGTCGAGGTCGAGGAGCACGGTCACGGCATACCTCCAGGTGCGGTGCGGCCCAGGACGGCCAGCGCCCGGGCGTCGGAGAGGCTGGCCACCTGGTCCACGACGGCCCGGCGGGCCGCCGCGTCGTCGGCCGCGGCGTCGTGGGCCTCCCGGTGGACCGGGTCCAGCAGGCCCGGGTCGTCGGTGTAGCGCTCGACCAGCGTGGTCAGCACCTCGCGCTCGGTGTCCATCACCACCCGACGCTCCTCGCTGAGCATGACGAAGTGCGCGGCCACGGCCTTGAGCCCGGCCGCCTGCGCCCGCACGTCGTCGGGGACGACGAGGTCGGCCTGGTGGCGGCGCAGCGGCCCCGGGCCGTGGCGGTCCCGGGTGGCCATCTCCACGGTGTGCACGAAGTGGCCGATGAGCCGCGAGGTCATGTCCTTCAGCGCCGCGAGATCGGAGCGGGTCCCGGTGTGCCGCACCGGCACCCATCCGCTGTCGAGCACCGCGCCCAGGCCCCTGCGCAGCTGCTCCGGGTCCAGGTCGGGGGCGTACCAGCGGTGCGCGAGGCCGGCGACCTCGCGCTGCACGTCCGCGGAGCGCAGGGCCTGCGGGTCGACCCGCCCGGAGGCGATGGCGTCCTCCACGTCGTGCACGCAGTAGGCGACGTCGTCGGACCAGTCCATCACCTGGGCCTCCAGGCACCGCCGGTGCGGCTGCCCGTCGGGCACGTCCCGCCGGACCCAGTCGAAGACCGGGGTGTCGTCGGCGTAGACGCCGAACTTGGCGGTCGGTGCCTCCCCCCGGTGCCACGGGTACTTCAGCACCGCGTCGAGGCTGGCACGGGTGAGGTTGAGCCCCGCAGGTCGTCCGTCCGGGTGGGACCGCTTGGCCTCCAGCCGGGTCAGCACCCGCAGCGTCTGCGCGTTGCCCTCGAACCCGCCGACGTCGGCGGTGAGCTCGTCCAGCACGGCCTCGCCGTTGTGCCCGAACGGCGGGTGGCCGATGTCGTGGGCCAGGCAGGCGGTGTCCACGACGTCCGCGTCGCAGCCCAGGGCGGCCCCGAACTCCCGGCCGATCTGGGCCACCTCCAGGGAGTGCGTGAGCCGGTTGCGCACGAAGTCGTCGCTCGTGGGCTGGACCACCTGGGTGGTCGCCGCCAGCCGCCGCAGGGCGGCGGAGTGCACCACGCGGGCGCGGTCGCGGGCGAAGTCGTGCCGGTCGGCCCGCTTCTGCGCGGGATCCTCGGCCACCCACCGCTCCCGGTCGGCGGCCGTGCAGCCCGCCGGCCCCTGCGTTCCCTCGTCCACGGGGCGAGCGTATGCGGTGCGCAGGGGTGGGCCTAGACCGGGAGGGCGTCGGTCGGGACGCCCCCGGAGGGTCGGCCCGCCGCCCGTCGACCACGGCGGCCCAGGGTGGAGGCGAGCACCGTGCGCACGGGCCGGACGGGGACGTCCTGGTATCCCCCCGCGACGAGGCCGGCGTGCCGCTCGAACACGCTGCGGGCCGCCCGGTCGCCCGTGCGGAGCCACGACCAGCCCATCGAGACGAGGTAGAGCGGGAGAAAGGGCAGTCCCCCGCAGAAGGCCCACTGGGCGCTGTGGACCAGCTCGTGCTCGAGCAGCCGGGGCCGACGCTCCAGGAGCCGGTCGAGGTCGTGCCGGCTGATGACCACGTCGCCGACGGTGAACGCCCCTGCGGCCGGGAACCGCCAGCGGTAGTGGTCGGCCAGGTAGCTGCGTCGTGGCCCCCGCCGCAGACGGGCGCCCCCGGCGCCGGCCACGGCCAGTCCGAGCGGGGTGGACAGGTTGACCCAGTTGAGGACGTGGCGGACGCGGTCGCCGGTCCGTTCCGCGCGCCTCGTCGGTGCCGGCACGTCCACCCGCCCGGCCTCAGGCATACCGGGCCCGGGCCCGGGCACGGGCCTTCTCGGCCTCCACGTCCCGGTCCTTCGCGGGAGCCGTGGTGACGAGCGAGCCCAGCAGGTCGCGCGTCGCCCGGGCGATCGCCTCCACCGCGGCGTCGTAGGCCTGCTCGTTGGCCCTCGACGGGCGCGGCGACCCCGCGACCTTGCGGACGTACTGCAGGGCGGCGGCGTGCACCTCCTCGTCGGTCGCGGGCGGCTCGTAGTTGAACAGCGGACGGATGCTGCGGCACATGCTCCCACTGTGCCACGGCCTGGCGTCCCGGGACCCGGATCCGGGCACGGCGCCGGCCACGGTGGCAGCATGGGCGGATGACCACGCGGCCCCCTCACGTCCCGACCACCCGGTCCCCCCTCGTCGGCGCCGACGAGCTCGCCGCCGAGCTGGCCGGCGGCGAGGACCTGGCCCTGCTCGACGTGCGGTGGAGCCTGGGCGTGGGCAGCGGGGCCAACCGGGCGGCATACCTGGAGGGGCACCTGCCGGGCGCCGCGTTCCTGGACCTGGAGGAGGGGCTGTCGGGCCCGCCGTCCCCCGACGGCCGGGGTGGGCGGCACCCCCTGCCGGCCCCCGGCCGCGTGCAGGACGCGCTCCGGGCCGCCGGGGTCCGCCAGGGGCGTCCGGTCGTGGTCTACGACGCCCGCACCTCGCTGGGCGCCGCGCGGGCCTGGTGGGTGGCGCGGCACTACGGGGTCCCCGACGTGCGGGTGCTGGACGGGGGGCTGAACGCCTGGCGGGAGGCGGGGCACACGGTCCAGGCGGGCCCGGTGGACGTGACGACCGGCGACGTCGTCCTGCGTGCCGGCGGCGACGGGCTGCTCGACGCCCGCCCGGCGGACCGCTACCGCGGGGAGAACGAGGTGATCGACCCGGTGGCCGGGCACATCCCGGGTGCGCTCAGCCTGCCGGCCCTCTCGTTGCTGTCCGAGGACGGCACCTTCCTGCCGGCCGACGCGCTGCGCACCCTCGTGGAGCAGGCGGGCGCCGACCCGGACGCGCCGGTGGCCCTCTACTGCGGCTCGGGGGTGCAGGCCGCCCACGCGGCGCTGGCGCTCGAGTCGGCGGGCCTGGGGCCGGTGCGCCCGGCGGTCTACGTCGGGTCGTGGAGCGACTGGATCAGCGACCCGGACCGCCCGGTGGCCTGAGAACCCGGCTCACCGACCGTCCTCGCCGAGCACGACCAGGCAGCCCGCCCCGTCCTGCGTCTCCGGGAGGGAGTCGGGCACCACCGCCGCGGCCCGGGCACGCCCCAGGTTCCAGCCCCACACGGGGTCGCGATCGGTGTCGTGCCGCAGGTTGGCGAGCACGCACGCGGCCAGGTCGTCCGGCAGCCGTTCGGCGATGACGGGCGTGGCGTCCGGCCCGAGCGAGGCCAGGTAGGCCAGGTCGAGCCGCCCGGTCTGCTCGTAGCGCCCGATGTTGGCCTCCGCGACCCTGGCCTCGGGGTCGGCCAGGCCCAGGACGAGCAGCATCGAGGCACCGGCGAGGAGCGCCGCCCGGGGGACCCAGCGACCGGAGAGCCTGATCCCGGCCACCAGGACCATGACCACGAGGAGGCCCAGCCACAGCTCGAAGAGGTCGACCAGGACCCGCGTCACGGTGTAGCCGTAGGCCTGCTGGTAGACCGACATGCGGAAGAGCGCCGACGCCACCACGACGAGGGTGAGCAGGCCCAGCGTGCCGAGGAGGAGCCGGAGGAGGAGCCGGTCCCCGGGCGTGCGCCGGGGGGCGGCGCGGACCGCGAGCCCGATCGTCACCAGGGTGAGCGCGGTGGCGACGGTGAGCTGGGCGAAGCCCTGGTGGACGTACTCGGCGTAGGTCAGGCCGGTGCTGCGTCGGACGAACTCGTGGCCTCCCCACATGGCGCTGGCCTGGGCGACGAGGAAGCCCACGAGGACGGCCACGACCACACCGACCGGAACGGCCCACTCCCACGCCCGGGACACCGACCGGGGCGCGGGGCCGGTGACGCGGCCGACCGGCGGCGGGTTGAGCGCGAGGTAGGTGCCGGCGAGCACCACGCCGGCGACGAAGAACCACAGGAAGGCCCGCATCACCAGGGTGTCGGCCAGCGCCAGGTCGACGTCGGGGAGCAGGCGGTCCACCCAGGCCCCGAAGACGGCGTCACCGGAGGCGAAGAGTCCGCCGAAGACCACCAGGGCCACCACCGACAGCACGGAGGTGCGCACGACGGGCCACAGCAGCCGGTGTCCCCGGGTGGTGGCGACCGTGCGCTGGAGCAGGGGCAGCCCGCGCACGGCCGAGAGCACCCAGGCGGGCGGGCCCAGGGCGAGCGCCAGCAGCCGTTCGGCACCCGTGAGGGCCGTGGTGACGAGCATCCCGACGACGAGCAGCACCAGCACCGGCAGCCACTCGGCCGCCCGCAGGACGACCAGCGAGCCGAGCGCGACGCTGAGGACCGCGCTGAGCCGCGTCCAGGTCGACCTCCTGCGCACCGACGACCGGAGGACCAGCGCCCCTCCCCCGAGCAGCACGAGCAGCAGGCCCAGGCCGAGGTCGTGGTCGGGCAGCGCCAGCGCGGCGAACGCGCCGACGGCGACGGCCCCGGCCAGCTGCCCGGGCGCGGTGTCCACCCTCTCCTGCGGCCAGGCCGCACCGAACAGGGCGTCCACCGCGTGCCCGCCGGGGACCCCGTCAGCGCGGGCCGTCGCGGCGCCCGGGGCGGGGACGGCGGGTGCGGGCGCCGTCGGGCGGGCCGGACCGGCATCGAGGGTGGCGGGCGGGCCGTCGCCCGCGGGCGTCTCCGGACGTGGTGCGAGGGGGGCCTCGGACGCCGGGGGACGCACGGGGAGGTCGACGCGCAGGCACGCACCCGGTCGACCGTCCGCGCGGGGGTGGGCCGAGACCGAACCTCCGTGCAGCTCGCAGATCCAGCGCGCGATGGCCAGGCCGAGCCCGGTGCCACCGCCCCGGTCGTCGCCCCGGCCGTACCGGGTGAACACCGCCTCGGACCGTTCGGCGGAGATCCCCGGCCCCTCGTCGATCACCTCGAGGCGCCAGTGCTCCGCGGCGACCGGGTCGGCCCGTCCGTCCGGTCCCTGTGCCGTTCCCGGCCCCTGGGCGCGCAGCGTCACCGTCCCCCCGGCGGGACTGTGCCGGGCCGCGTTGTCCAGCAGGTTGGTGACGACCTGGGAGAACCGGGCGGGGTCGAGGAGCACCTGCAGGCCGGGCGGGGTCACGACCGTGCGGTGCTCCACCGCCCTCGCCCCGACCCCCGCCTCGGCGACGGCTGACTCGAGCAGGTCGGGGACCGACGTCGGGAGGAGCTCCAGCGGCACGGCTCCGGACTCCAGCCGGCTCAGGTCGAGCAGGTCGGCCACCAGGTCGCTGAGCCGTTCCGCCTGGGCCAGCGCGCCCTGCAGGGCGGCGTCGTCGGGCTGCACCACGCCGTCGACCAGGTTCTCCAGCAGGGCCCGCTGGGCGGCGAGCGGCGTGCGCAGCTCGTGCGAGACGGTCTCCAGCAGCTGGCGGCGGGTCGTGTCCGCCCGGTCCAGGTCGGCCCCCATCCGGGTGAAGGCGTCGGCCAGCCGGGCGACCTCGTCGCGGCCGGAGGCCCGGACCACCGTGCGGTAGTCACCCGCGGCCATCCGGTCGGCGGCCCGGGTCATCTGCCGCAGGGGGGCGGTCATGCCGCGGGCCAGCCACAGGGTCACCCCCAGGGCGGCGGCCAGGGTGACCGGCAGGGTCAGCCAGGCCGGGACGCCCGCACCCCGTCCCACCTCCAGCACCATGGCGGCCGCCAGGATGCTGCCGGCGACGAGCAGCCCGATCTTGGCCCTGACCGAACCGACGCCGGCGAGAGGGCCGGGGTCCGGGTCGGGGGCGGGCCGGGCCGGCACGGACACGGGTGCGTCAACCGGCACGGTCGACCTCCAGGGCGTAGCCGACCCCGTGGACGGTGCGGACCCGGCCGGCGCCGATCTTCGCGCGCAGGGACTTCACGTGGCTGTCCAGGGTGCGGGTGCCGCGGGCGTCGGCCCAGCCCCACACCTGCTCCATGAGGTCGGCGCGCGGGTGGACCGTCCCGGGCGCCAGGGCCAGGGTCGCCAGCAGCTCGAACTCCAGGGGCGTCAGGTGGACCTCGCGGCCCTCGAGGAAGACCTGCCGGCCGCCCCGGTCGACGACGAGGTCGCCGCGGCGCAGGACGGGTGGGGGGTCGACGGCGAGCGCCCGGGCGCGTTCCACCCGCCGGAGGAGGGCCCGCACGCGGGCGACCACCTCCCGCATCCGGAACGGCGTGGTCAGGTAGTCGTCGGCTCCCACCCCCAGCCCCACGAGGACGTCGGTCTCCTCGGCCCGGGCCGTGAGCATGAGGACCGGCACCGGCCGCCTGGCCTGGATGCGTCGGCACACCTCCAGCCCGTCGACCCCCGGCAGCATCACGTCCAGGAGCACCAGGTCCGGATCGGTCGCCGCGCAGGCCTCGAGCGCCGCCGGCCCGTCGTGGACCTGCTGCACCCGCAGCCCGTCGGCGCGCAGCCGGTCGGCGAGGGCCTGGTTGATCGTCGGGTCGTCCTCGACGACGAGGACGAGCGGCGCGTCCGGCACGGCGGGCTGGGTGGGCATACCCCCCAGGCTAGGAGGGCGGGCGTGCACGGGGGGCGCAGGACGTGTGCAGATCGTGTGAAGGCCCCCACGCCCCCGTCCGGCAGCGGTCGGTCCCGGTCGCTCAGCCCCCGGACACGGAGAGCTCGGCCTGCGCGACGGAGGCCGCCTGCTCGGCGTCGAGCTCGCGCGACTCCAGCCACCGGTCCGGCAGGGCCACGACCCGGGCCGAGCCGGCCCGGCCGCGCTGACCCTCGGCGGCCTCCCCGGGCCAGGGCTGGTCCAGGTCGAGCGTGTCGATCAGGCGGTCGAGCGCAGCCAGCGAGTCGACCAGACCCAGCTGGTGGCGCAGGGTGCCCCCCACCGCGAAACCCTTGAGGTACCACGCGATGTGCTTGCGGATGTCGCGGCAGCCACGACCCTCGTCCTGGTGGAACTCCACCAGCAGCTCGGCGTGCCGGCGCAGCACCCGGGTCACCTCGTGCAGGTCGGGAACCACCCGCACGCGGGAGCCGGCGAAGGCGGCGGCCAGGTCGGTGAAGAGCCAGGGCCGCCCGAGGCAGCCCCGGCCCACGACGACGCCGTCGCACCCCGTGCGCTCCACCATGGCGACCGCGTCGTCGGCGGACCAGATGTCACCGTTGCCCAGCACGGGGATCGTCCGCACCGCCTGCTTGAGCTCGGCGATGCGGTCCCAGTCGGCCTGCCCGGAGTAGGCCTGGGCCGCGGTGCGGGCGTGGAGCGCGACCGCGGCGACACCCTCCTCCTCGGCGATCTGGCCGGCGTCCAGGAAGGTCTCGTGCCCGGCGTCGATCCCCACCCGCATCTTCACGGTGACCGGGATCCCGGCCGGGGTCGCCTCGCGGACGGCCGCCCGCACGATGCCCCGGAACAGGTCGGTCTTCCACGGCAGGGCGGACCCGCCACCCTTGCGGGTCACCTTGGGCACCGGGCAGCCGAAGTTGAGGTCGACGTGGTCGGCCCGGTCCTCCTCGACGAGCATGCGCACCGCCGCGCCGACCGTGCTCGGATCCACCCCGTAGAGCTGCACCGACCGGGGGTCCTCCCCCGGCCCGTGCTCGATGAGCTTCATCGAGATGGGGGTGCGCTCGACGAGGGCGCGGCTGGTGATCATCTCGCTGACGTAGAGGCACCCGGCGCCGGACCGCGCCTCCGCCGGGCCGGCGTGGGCGAGGCCCTCCTCGCCGTACTCGCGGCACAGCTGGCGGAAGGCCCGGTTGGTGATGCCCGCCATCGGAGCCAGGACGACCGGTGCCGTGATCGTGTGCGGACCGATGCGCAGCGGGGGGAGCAGCGGACGCCCCGGGGTCACGGAGGTCCCGGGGACGCTGGGGTCGGTCTGCAGAACGGTCATGGCGTCACCGATTGTCCCATTCCCGGCGACCGTGGCCGAACGCGACGACGCACCCGGCAGGAGCGGCCGGGTGCGTCGGGCGGTCGGGCCGACGGGTCAGGCGCGCTGCCCCTCGTGCCGGCCCTCGGCGAACTCCTCGACGACCTTGGCGTTGAACGCCGGAAGGTCCTCGGGCGTGCGGCTGGAGACCAGGCCCTGGTCGACGTGGACCTCCTCGTCGACCCAGGTGGCGCCCGCGTTGCGCAGGTCGGTCTGCAGGCTGGAGTAGGAGGTCAGGGTCCGCCCCCGCAGCACGTCGGCGTCGGTGAGGATCCAGGCGCCGTGGCAGATGACACCGACCGGCTTGCCGGCCTCGAAGAAGTGCTTGGCGAAGGCGACGGCGCCCTCGTCCATCCGGACGTGGTCGGCGTTCACCACGCCGCCGGGCAGCACCAGACCGTCGAACCGTGCGGGGTCGCTGTCGGCGGTGGTCTCGTCGACCGTGGCCTCGTGGCCGTTCTTGCCGCTGATCGTCCCGGTCCCGGGCGAGACCAGCACCGCGCGCGCCCCGGCGGCGGTCACCGCCTCCCAGGGGGAGGTCAGCTCGCTGTCCTCGAAGCCGTCGGTCGCCAGGAACGCGATCGTGCGTCCGTCCAGGTCTGCCATGGGGATCCTCCTCGTGCTCGGGGGTGTTCGGGCACGTCCACGGTATGCCGCACGCGCGCCGGTCGCACGCCCGCCCGCCGCCCGACCCCGGCGGGCACCAGGTCCGGTGCCGTGCGGGCACCGCATACCCTGTGGCGGTGCCCCTCTCCCTCGTCCTCTCCGGGCTGCTCACCGGGTGGGGGCTGATCGCCGCGGTCGGCGCGCAGAACGCCTACCTGCTGCGGCAGGGGATCGTCCGCCGGCACGTGGGTCCGCTGGTGCTGCTGTGCGCGCTCTCGGACGCGGTGCTCATCCTCGCCGCGGTGCTGGGCGTCGGAGCCGTCGTCGAGGCCTGGCCGCCCTTCCTGCAGGTGGCCCGGTGGGGCGGCGGTGCCTTCCTCGTCGGCTACGGCCTGCTGGCCGCCCGGCGGGCGCTGCGCGCGGAGGAGTCGCTGCGCGCGGCGACGGCCCCGGACCGGGGGCTGGGCCCGGCCCTGGTGACCATGGCCGCGCTGACCTGGCTGAACCCGCACCTGTACCTGGACATGGTGATCCTCGGCGCCATCGCCAACAGCCACGGGCCGGAGGACCGCTGGTGGTACTACGCCGGCCTGGTCGTGGCCAGCGGCACCTGGTTCGCCGCCCTGGGCCACGGCAGCGGCCGGCTGCAGCCGCTCTTCGCCCGGCCGCGCTCCTGGCAGGTCCTCGACGCGACGATCGCGGTGGTCATGGTGGCCCTGGGGGTCGGGCTCGTGGTGGGGGGCTGAGCCCTCAGCAGCCGACCAGCCGCTGCGCCAGGTAGCCCTCGACCTGGTCCAGGGACACCCGCTCCTGCGACATCGAGTCCCGCTCGCGGACCGTCACGGCCTGGTCGTCGAGGGTGTCGAAGTCGACCGTCACGCAGAACGGGGTGCCGATCTCGTCCTGGCGGCGGTAGCGCCGGCCGATCGCGCCGGCGTCGTCGAAGTCGACCATCCAGTGCTGGCGCAGCCGGGCCGCCAGGTCCTTGGCCCTCGGGGTGAGGTCCGCGTTGCGCGACAGCGGCAGGACCGCCGCCTTCATCGGTGCCAGGCGCGGGTCGAGCCGCAGCACGGTGCGCTTGTCCACACCGCCCTTGGCGTTGGGCGCCTCGTCCTCGGTGTAGGCGTCGACGAGGAAGGTCATCAGCGACCGGGACAGGCCGGCCGCCGGCTCGATGACGTAGGGCGTGTAGCGCTCGCCGCTGGACTGCTCGAAGTAGGACAGGTCCTGCCCCGAGTGCGCGCTGTGCGTCCCCAGGTCGAAGTCGGTCCGGTTGGCGATGCCCTCCAGCTCGCCCCACTCCGAGCCGGTGAAGTTGAACCGGTACTCGATGTCCACGGTCCGCTTGGAGTAGTGCGAGAGCTTGTCGGCCGGGTGCTCGAAGTGGCGCAGGTTCTCGGGGGCGATGCCCAGGTCGGTGTACCAGCGGGTCCGCTCGTCGATCCAGTACTGGTGCCACTCCTCGTCCTCGCCCGGCTTGACGAAGAACTCCATCTCCATCTGCTCGAACTCGCGGGTGCGGAAGATGAAGTTGCCCGGGGTGATCTCGTTGCGGAAGCTCTTGCCGGTCTGGGCGATGCCGAACGGCGGCTTCTTGCGGGCGGCGCCCATGACGTTGGCGAAGTTGATGAAGATGCCCTGGGCGGTCTCCGGGCGCAGGTAGTGCAGGCCGGACTCGTCCTCCACCGGACCGAGGTAGGTCTTGAGCATCATGTTGAACTCGCGCGGCTCGGTCCAGGCCTTGTTGCCGCAGCTGGGGCAGGTGATCTCCGACAGGGGCACGTCGTCGGGGTCGACCTCCTCGCCCGCCCGCGCCTTCTTGTTCTTCCGCTCCGCCACCGCCTCCTGCATGTGGTCCACCCGGAAGCGCTTGTGGCAGGACTGGCACTCGGTGAGCGGGTCGGAGAACTCTCCGACGTGGCCCGAGGCGACCCAGGTCTGGCGCGGCAGGATGATCGAGGAGTCCAGGCCGACGACGTCCTCGCGGGTCTGCACCATGGAGCGCCACCACTGACGCTTGATGTTCTCCTTCAGCGCCACGCCCAGCGGCCCGTAGTCCCAGGCCGACCTGGTGCCGCCGTAGATCTCCCCGCACGGGAACACGAAGCCGCGGCGCTTGGCGAGGGAGACGACGAGATCGACGGTGGAGGTCTGCGACATGGGCGCCAGTGTACGGTCCCGCCCGCGCCGGGCCCGACCCTCCACTGTCCTAGGCTGGTGCGGTGCCAGATGCTCCCCGACCGCCCCAGCCCCAGCCCGAGAACCCCTCCGCCGCCCCGGACGGGGGTGCCGGCCCGGGCCCCTTCAGGTATGCCGTGGAGCAGCGCTCCCTGCCCGTCCTGACCCGGCTGGCGACGCTGCCGGTGTGGCTGCCCTTCCTCGTCCTGCTGGCCACCATGCTCCTCGGCGGCTTCCTCGGCGGGGTGGTCGGCTGGGTGCTCGTCGGGCTGGCGCTCGCGTTCATCCTGTGGCTGCTCTACCTGTCCTGGCCCCGGCTGACCACGGTGGAGCGGTTCATGCGGGTCACCGTCCTGCTGCTGTTCGCCGTGGTCACGGTGACGCAGCTGGTCCCCCGCGCCTGAGCCGCGCCGCACCGGTCCGCACCGCCCGTGGCGCCCGCGTCGTGGACGCGACAGGACCGATCCCATATTGACAATCATTCTCATTATCGGTCATGCTCGAGGACATGAGCCTGCCCGCGCGGACCGCCGTGCCCCTGCTGTCCCTGGCCGTCCTGCTGGCCGCGTGCGGCTCCCCCGAGCCCGCCCCGAGCGGCACCGAGGGTGCCGACCCCGGGGACCCGGCGGGCTCGGGCACCCTCCAGGTCGTCGCCAGCTTCTACCCCCTGGAGCAC
>DATISK010000271.1:0-3021 GCA_035581545.1 Ornithinimicrobium sp.
GGGGCCGATGTCGATCGTCATCACCTCGTCGGGGGCGATGAACCGCAACGCCGTCCGGGCGTCCTCCTCGTCGGCCTGCACCCGGTAGGGCAGCCGGACGGCGACGAACGTGGCGTCCCCGCCCTCGCCCCGCACCCGCTCGCAGGCGAGCTGGGCCAGCCGGCCGGCGACGGTGGAGTCCACCCCGCCGCTGATGCCCAGGACGAAGCCCTTGGTCCGGGAGCGCCGCAGGTACTCCGCGAGGAAGTGGATCCGTCGTTCGCCCTCCGCCGTGGCGTCGAAGGTGTCCGGGTCGACGACCTCGAGGGCCGCACGGATCTCGTCCTGGGTCTGTCGGTCAACCATGCGGACGACTCTAGCCAGCGTCGGTGCTCCCGGCGGCGTGGGGAGGGGACCCTGCCCCGTGCGCGACGACGACGGCAGCGGGCTGTGGTCGGCGTGAGGTCGGGTGAGACGCTGAGGCCCATGACGTCCTACCTCGTGCTCGGCGGCGGCATCAGCGGGCTCACGGCCGCCGACGAGATCCTTCGCCGTGATCCGGCGGCCGCGGTCACCGTGCTGGAGGGCTCCGACCGGGTCGGCGGCCGCATCCGGGCCGGGTCGGTCGCCGGGGTGACCGTGGACGTGGGGGCCGAGGCCGTGCTGGCCCGGCGGCCGGAGGCGCTCGAGCTGATGGACCGGGCCGGCCTGGGGGAGCGGGTCGTCCACCCGACCGGCGCCCCCGCCCAGATCTGGTCGCGCGGACGGCTGCACCGGATCCCGCCCCGCACCCTCATGGGCGTCCCGGCCGACCCGGGGACCCTGCGCGGGCTGCTCACCGACGACGAGGTGGACCGCGTGCGGCACGAGGTCGTGGACCGGACCGACGACGAGGACGTCTCGGTCGGCGAGCTCGTCGGTTCCAGGCTCGGCCGGGCGGTCGTCGACCGCCTCGTGGAACCGCTCCTCGGTGGGGTCTACGCCGGCTCGGCCGACCGCATCTCCGCCGCCTCGACGCTCCCCGGGCTGCTCGCCGCCGCACGGGCGGGCGAGCCCCTGCTGGCCGCGGTGGCGCGGGCCGTCCCGTCCGGCGCCGGGACCCAGGCCCCCGCTCCGCGCCCGGTCTTCGCCACCGTGGCCGGTGGTCTGCACCACCTTCCCGCCGCGCTGGCCGCCTCGCTCGAGCACCGGGGGGCCCGCCTCCACCTCTCGACCGTGGCGCGCGAGCTGAACCGGCACCCCGACGGAGGGTGGGAGGTGGTGACCGGTCCACGGCCGGGCCCCACCCCGTACCGCGCCGACCGGGTGGTGCTGGCCGTCCCCGCGGCGCCCGCCGCACGGCTGCTGGACGCGGTCTCGCCCGCGGCCGCCCGCCTGCTGGGCGGGATCGAGACGGCGTCGATGGCGGTGGTCACGCTGGCCTACCGCGCCGAGGAGCTGGGCGACCTGCACGGCTCCGGCTTCCTGGTCCCGCCCGTGGACGGGCGCACGGTCAAGGCCTCGACGTTCAGCGCGGTCAAGTGGGACTGGGTCCGACGGGCCGGTCGGGGCGCCGGACCCGGGGGCGAGGACCTCACCCTGCTGCGCGTCTCGGTGGGCCGGCACCGGGAGGAGGCCACCCTGCAGGTCCCGGACGAGGAGCTGGTCTCGGTGTGCCGGACCGAGCTCGCCGCGGCGCTGGGGCGACGCCTGCCCGAGCCCGTGGACGTGGACGTCCAGCGCTGGGGCGGGGGGCTGCCGCAGTATGCGGTGGGGCACCCGGGGCGCGTCGCGCGGGTGCGGGCAGCGCTCACGGAGGTGCCCGACCTGGTGGCCTGCGGGGCGGCGTTCGACGGGGTCGGCATCCCGGCCTGCATCGCCTCGGCGCAGCGGGCGGTCGCGGAGCTGGCCTGACCCCCCGGGCGGCGCCGTTCAGGACCACGGGACAGAATGCGGCCCATGACCACCTACACGCCGCCCACGCCTGAGCAGGTCGACGAGATCAACGCGACCGTCCGCTACGCCGCCTACTCGGTCTTCCGCGCCGCCGCCCCGCTGCCGCACGAGCGGGACGGGCTGGTCGCCGAGGTCGAGCAGCTCTTCGCCGAGCTGGGGGACGAGGGCCTGGTCGTCCGCGGCGTCTACGACGTCTCCGGCCTGCGGGCCGACGCGGACGTCATGATCTGGTGGCACGCCGAGCAGGTGGAGACCGTGCAGCGCGCCTACCAGCGGTTCCGCCGCACCGAGCTGGGTCGGCACCTGGACCCGGTGTGGTCGGTGATGGGCCTGCACCGGCCGGCGGAGTTCAACCGCGGGCACGTGCCGGCCTTCCTCTCCGGCCACGAGCCGGGCAGGTACCTGTGCGTCTACCCCTTCGTCCGCTCCTACGAGTGGTACATCCTGGACCCGGCCGAGCGCGGCCGGATGCTGCGCGAGCACGGCCAGGCCGCCGCGGACTACAAGGACGTGCTGGCCAACACGATCTCTGCCTTCGCCCTGGGCGACTACGAGTGGCTGCTGGCGTTCGAGGCCGAGGAGCTGCACCGCATCGTCGACCTCATGCGCGACCTGCGGGCCACCGACGCCCGCCTGCACGTGCGCGAGGAGGTCCCCTTCTTCACCGGCCCGCGGGTGGAGGTCGCCGACCTGGTGGCCTCGCTTCCCTGACCAGCGCACGGCGCGCAGGTCCCCGGGACCGGTGCGGCCTCGGCATACCCTCGGCGCATGGTCTCCCGCACCCGGTCCGCGCGCTCGTCGCGGCGCCGGGCGCGCCGGATGGCGCGGGTGGAGCACGACCTCGCACCCGACCAGTGGGCGGCGCTGCTCGAGGTCTGGGGCGGGTGCGCCTACTGCGGTGCGCCGCCCGTCGGGCTGCAGAAGGACTGTCTCCTGCCGATCTCCCGGGGCGGTCGCTACACCCTCGACAACGTCGTCCCGGCCTGCCGGTCGTGCAACGCGAGCAAGTGCTCCACCGAGGT
Source organism: Ornithinimicrobium sp. (assembly GCA_035581545.1). Classification (GTDB taxonomy): domain Bacteria; phylum Actinomycetota; class Actinomycetes; order Actinomycetales; family Dermatophilaceae; genus Ornithinicoccus. The sequence goes on from DATISK010000271.1 coordinate 2,937, forward strand.
CACCGTCTGGCTGCGGCGCAAGAAGCTCGACGAACGCGCCTTCCTCGTCCGGCACGCCGAGCTGAGAAGGGCCGTGGCCGACCGG
>DATISK010000272.1:0-13510 GCA_035581545.1 Ornithinimicrobium sp.
GCAGCGCAACGCCCAGATGTCGTGGACGTCGGGTGCCCCCGAGGACGTCGGCCCCTGGCTGCGGCTGTTCCGCAACGCGCGGGTGTGGGGGGGGTAGGTCCGCAGGTTGCGGGGGGTCGCAGCCGGTCGGCGGACCAGCGGTTCAGGCGCCGGCCCTGGCCGGAGAGGTCTCCTGCACCGCCGCGGTCCTGATCTGCTCCTGGGCCAGCGTGCGCTCGGCGCCCGACGGCCGGGCGGCCAGCAGGGCCCACAGGATGCAGGCCAGGTCGACGACCTCCTGCATCCAGGCGCCGACGAACGCCGGCATCCGCCCGGTCGCCCCGACGAGCATGAGGACCACCGAGAGGCCGACCCCGATCGCGATCGCCTGCCAGGCCACCTGCATGGTGTGCCGGCCGAGCAGGACCAGCCGCGGCACCCGGGACAGGTCGTCCAGCATGACGACGACGTCGGCGGACTCCACCGCGGCCGCGGACCCACGCGCCCCCAGGGCGACGCCCACGTCGGCCGCCGCCAGGACGGGTGCGTCGTTGACCCCGTCCCCCACCATGAGGACCGGGCGGTCGGGCAGGCCCGTCACCGCGGTCACCTTGTCCTCCGGGAGCAGACCGGCCCGCACGTCGTCCAGCCCGATCTGCGACGCGACCCGTCGGGCCGTGCCCTCGGCGTCACCGGTGAGCATGACCGTCTGCCTGATCCCCATCCGGTGGAGCTGGTCCAGCGTGCGGGGCGTCTCGGCACGGACCACGTCGGCCAGGTCGAGGGTCCCGATGAGGACACCGTCCCGGGACACGTGGAGGGTGGTGTGCCCCGTCATCCTGTCGGTCGGGGCCGGGCCAGGGGGTCCTTCCGGGCCGGGCGAGGACCGCGCCCCCGCGCCGGCGGTCGCTCCGGGCGCGACGAACGCCAGCTTGCCGACCCGGACCAACGCCCCCTCGACCACCGCCTCCACGCCGTGGGCCGGCACCTCCCGCGCGCCGGTCGAGGCCGGGACCTGCCCGCCCTGCCGGGCGGCAGCCACGACGGCCTGGGCCAGGGGGTGCGCCGACCACGTCTCCACCGCGGCGGCGGCCGCGAGCACCTCCTCCTCGCGCTCGCCCTCGACGACGTGGACCGCGACCACCTCCGGGCGGCCGTCGGTGAGCGTGCCGGTCTTGTCGAAGGCGACCGAGCGGACCTTGGACAGCTGCTCCAGGGTCCCGGCGTCCTTGACGATCATCCCGCCGCGGGCGGCCCGCGACATGCCGGCCATGAAGGCGACCGGCGCGGCGATGATGAGCGGGCAGGGGGTGGCCACCACGAGCACCTGGGCGAACCGCAGCGGGTCGCCGGACAGCCCCCAGGCGAGCCCGGCGATGAGGAAGGCGGTGAGGGTGAAGGGGACCGCCACCCGGTCGGCGAGCCGGACGAAGGGGGCCCGCGACTCCTGGGCCTCCTGGACGAGCCTGACGATGCGCTGGTACTGGGAGTCCGCGGCCGAGGCGGTCGCGACGAGCCGGACGGCAGCGGCCCCGTTGAGGGCCCCGGAGAGGACCTGCTCGCCCCGTGCGCGCTCCACGGGCAGCGACTCCCCGGTCAGCGAGCTCTCGTCGAAGACACCGTCGTCGGAGGCGAGCACGCCGTCCACGGGGACCACCTCGTGCGGGCGGACGAGCAGCCGGTCGCCCGGACGCACCTGCGCGACGTCGACCTGCTCCACGCCCGCGTCACCGTCACCCTGCTCGCGCAGGGCGACCCGGGGGGCCCGCTCGAGCAGGCTGGTCAGCTCCCGCCCCGCGCGGGCGGAGGCGTAGTCCTCCAGCGCCTCACCGCCGGTGAGCATGAGGCAGACGACGAGCGCCGCCCAGTACTCCCCCACCGCGACCGTGGACACGACCGCGGTCACCGCCAGCACGTCCACCCCGTAGGTGCCGGCCCGCAGGTCCTGGACCATCCCCCGCAGCTGCAGCGCGGCGACGAACAGCGCGACGGTGCTGACGGTCCAGCGGGCCGAGGTCGCCGGTCCCACGAGCTCCAGGGCGATCCCCACGAGCGCCGCCAGCAGGACCACGCCCACGACGGGGTAGTCCCGGATGCCACGACGCACCTGCATCCCCCATGCCTACCCCCTCGGCCGCCCCCGCCGCCAGCATGGGCAGGCTGCCCTCAACGTTGGCGGGCCGGTGCTCAGCCCTCGAGCAGCGCGCGCAGCCGGGCCAGGTCCCGGGTGGTCGCCCGCCGTACCGCCACCGAGAGGACCGCCGACCCGAGGGCGGCGACCCCGCGGGGACGGCCCCGGTTGCGCAGCCCCATCCCGGTGCCGCCGTCCTCGTCCCACCAGGTGTAGGTGGTCTCCATCGGGAACGGTCCGTCGTCGGTGCTCATGACCAGCCGTTCGCCCGGGACGAGGTCGCGCACCTCGTAGGTGTAGGCCAGCTCGCGCCCCAGGAAGCGGGCCACGAAGTCGGTGCGCGCACCCACCGCCACGACCGGCCCGCCGTGCGGGCGGACCGAGCGGATGTTGGCGTACCACGCGGGGGCGTTGGCCGGGTCGCCGGCGAAGGCCGCCACCCGGCCCCGCGGGACGTCGAGGTGCGTGCTCACCGAGACGTCGACCAGGGACACCGGCGTCAGTCCCGACCCAGCATGTCGTGCAGGACGATCGACTGGTCGCGGCCCGGACCGACGCCGACCACCGAGATCCGGGTGCCCATCAGCTCCTCGAGCCGGCGTACGTAGGCCTGGGCGTTGGCCGGCAGCTCCTCGAAGGTGCGGCAGGCGGTGATGTCCTCCTCCCATCCGGGCAGCTCCTCGTAGACCGGCCGCGCGTGGTGGAAGTCGGACTGGTTGACGGGCATCTCGTCGAACCGCTCGCCCTGGACGTCGTAGGCCACGCAGACGGGGACGGTCGGCAGCCCGGTGAGCACGTCCAGCTTGGTGACGACCATGTCGGTGATCCCGTTGATCCGCTGGGCGTAGCGGCCGATGACCACGTCGGCCCAGCCGCAGCGGCGGGGGCGGCCGGTCGTGGTGCCGTACTCGTGACCGGCATCACGCAGGAACTGCCCGTGCTCGTCCTCGAGCTCGGTGGGGAAGGGGCCCTCGCCGACCCGGGTGGTGTAGGCCTTGAAGATGCCCACGACGCGGTCGACCCGCGTGGGTGCGACGCCGGCGCCGGTGCAGGCACCGCCCGCGGTGGCGTTGGAGGAGGTGACGAAGGGGTAGGTGCCGTGGTCGACGTCGAGCAGGGTCGCCTGTCCGGCCTCGAAGAGCACCGTCTCCCCCCGGTCCAGCGCCTCGTTGAGCACCAGCGCGGTGTCGGCCACCATCGGGCGGAGCCGCTCGGCGTGCCGGAGCAGCTCGACCATGGTCTCCTCGACCTCGACCGCCCGCCGGTTGTAGATCTTGACCAGCAGCTGGTTCTTGGTGGCCAGCGCGGCCTCGATCTTCTGCCGCAGGATGGACTCGTCGTAGAGGTCCTGGACCCGGATGCCGACACGGTTCATCTTGTCGGCGTAGGTCGGCCCGATCCCCCGGCCGGTCGTGCCGATCTTGCGGCTGCCCAGGAACCGCTCGGTCACCCGGTCCAGCACCCTGTTGTAGGGGGGTATGACGTGCGCGTTCGCCGAGAGGAGCAGCTTGCTGGTGTCGACCCCCCGCTCCTCGAGCGCGTCGATCTCCTCGAGGAGGACCCCCAGGTCCACGACGACGCCGTTGGCGATGACCGGGGTGCAGCCCGGGGAGAGGATGCCGCTGGGCAGCAGGTGCAGGGCGTACTTCTGGTCGCCGATGACGACCGTGTGCCCCGCGTTGTTCCCGCCGTTGAACTTCACCACGTAGTCGACGCTGCTGCCGAGCAGGTCGGTGGCCTTGCCCTTCCCCTCGTCGCCCCACTGGGCACCGATCAGGACGATCGCTGGCATACCGGACCTTTCCTCAGCTGCGTTCCCGGACGCCTCACTCTAGCCGCGGCCCTCGTCGAGCAACCCACGGCGGGCGGCCGCCAGGCCCAGCTGGAAGCGGGTGTCCACGCGGTGCTCCTCCATCAGTCCGGCGATGCGGCGACGGACCGTGCGCAGGCCCAGCCCGAGCTGCCGGGCGATCGCCTCGTCCTTGAACCCCAGGGCGAGCAGGTCCAGCAGTCGTCGGTCGGACGACGCACCACCCTCGGCGGCGAGCGGACGCGCCCGACGCCACAGGCCGTCGAAGAGCGCCACGAAGGCGTCCACCAGGGCCGTCGGACGCAGCAGCAGGTGGTCGGCCTGCGACCCGTCGCCCTCGTCCAGGAGGACGGCGGTGCGACCGAAGACGACGAACTCGACCGGGACGGAGGCGGGCGCCAGGAAGCGCTGCAGCTCACCGGCGTCCGCGCGCTCCGCCACGACGTGCCGGTCCTGCACCGACACCGGGTAGATCGTCCGCAGCACCCGGCCGGAGGCGGCCGCCTCCGCCCGTCGATGACGGATCTCCTCGGCCTGACCGGGCCAGGACTGCTGCTCCCCGGCCACCTGCAGAAGGGGCCCGTCGGTCGTGCGCAGCAGGTGCTCGACGACCGGGACGACCTCCCCCGGGGTCAACCGCTCCCACGGCGGCACCTGGGGGCGGGTGCGCCTCAACCCACGGCGGTAGTCGCCGACGAAGGCCTCCAGCGACCCCCTCAGCCCGCCCAGCTCACGGCGCTGCCGGTCCAGCTCGGCCTCGGCGTCGTCCAGCAGCCTCGTCACGCTGGTCCGCGGGTCCTCGGCCCGCACGACCCCGTCGACCCCTCGTCGGGCCAGCCGCAGCTCCTCCAGCTCGGCCATCGCGTCCTGCGCCGTGCCCGGCGACCATCCCAGCGACTCGGCGTGCCCGGCGAGATCCGCGGGGGCCGACCGCAGGACGTGGCGGTAGAACGTCTCGGTCCGCGCCGACAACGGCAGGACGTGGGCACCGCGCCGCGCTGCTGCTGCCCCGGTCGGCTGGTGGTCCACCCCTGGCAGGTTACGGCCACTGGCAGGATCAGGACAACCGCAGGCGCGCGGGGTCTGGTTTCATAGGCGGTGGTCGGGTGTGGACGTCAGGGGACGCGCACCGTCCGACCCTCAGGGGGCGCGGTCGGCGCCGGAGCGGTCAAGGGGCTCCGGCGTCGACCGCGGGCCGCACCCCGGGCCCCGGCCGGCTCAGAGCCCCAGCTCGCGCGCGGCCTCCGTGGAGGAGGCGCGCAGGAACTCCGTGCACCGCACCCGCTCCTCCTCCTCGCCGATCGCCGCGGCCGCCCGGGCGAGGGCGGCGAGCGCCCTCAGGAACCCCTGGTTCGGCCGGTGCTCCCACGGGACCGGCCCCTGGCCGCGCCATCCCGCACGGCGCAGGGAGTCCAGCCCCCGGTGGTACCCGGTGCGGGCGAAGGCGTAGGCCGTCACCGCGTCCCCCTCGGCCAGCGCCCCCTCGGCGAGCACCGCCCAGGCCAGGCTGGAGGAGGGGTATGCGGTCGCGGCCGCCCGCGCGTCCTGCTCCGCCAGCGCGGCGGCGGCGGGATCCTCGGGCAGCCGGGTGGGCGGGATGCCGAGCAGGTCGTTGCCCGGTCCCGAGGTCACCGGTGGGTCCCGGCCGAGCGCAGGTTCTCGCAGGCCTCGACGACCCGGGCGGAGAGGGCGGCCTCGGCCTCCTTGCCCCACGCTCGGGGGTCGTACTGCTTCTTGTTGCCGACCTCCCCGTCGACCTTCAGCACGCCCTCGTAGTTGCGCAGCATGTAGCCGGCGATGGAGCGGGTGAAGGCGTACTGGGTGTCGGTGTCGATGTTCATCTTGACCACGCCGTAGTCCACGGCGTCGGAGATCTCCTGGGCGCTCGAGCCGGACCCCCCGTGGAAGACCAGGTCGAACGGACGGGCGTCCGCGCCCAGCCCCAGCTCGCCGGCGGCGGCCTCCTGCGCGGTCTTGAGGATCTCCGGCCGCAGCCTGACGTTGCCCGGCTTGTAGACGCCGTGCACGTTGCCGAAGGTCAGCGCGGCCAGGTAGCGGCCCTTCTCACCGCCGCCGAGGGCCCGGATCGTGGCGACCGCGTCCTCGGGCGTGGTGTAGAGCTGCTCGTTGATCTCGTTGGCGACGCCGTCCTCCTCGCCGCCGACGACGCCGATCTCCACCTCGAGGATGGTGTGCGCCTGGGCGGACATCGCGAGCAGCTCCTCGGCGATCTGCAGGTTCTCCTCCAGGGGGACGGCCGAGCCGTCCCACATGTGCGACTGGAAGTAGGGCAGCCCGCCCTGCCGGACCCGCTCGACCGAGGCCGCGAGCAGGGGACGCACGAACCCGTCCAGCTTGTCCTTGGGGCAGTGGTCGGTGTGCAGCGCGATGTTGACGTCGTACTTCTTGGCGACCTCGTGGGCGAAGGCGCTGAAGGCCATCGAGCCGGTCACCATCTCCTTCACCCCCTGCCCCGAGAAGTACTCCGCACCGCCGGTGGAGACCTGGATGATCCCGTCGCTGCCGGCGTCGGCGAAGCCCTTGATGGCGGCGTTGAGGGTCTGGCTGGAGCTGACGTTGATCGCCGGGTAGGCGAAGCTCCCCGCCTTCGCCCGGTCGATCATGTCGGCGTAGACCTCGGGGGTGGCGATGGGCATGGGTCCTCCTTGGTGGACGGCGGCGGCACAGGCTGTCTCCACTCTTCCACAGGTGCCACGGGGGGCGCCCCCGGGGTGAGCGCCGGCCCGGCCACTAGGGTGTGCCCATGAAAGGCCCCTTCACCGACTACCCGACCAGGGCCGAGGTGTTCGACGAGACGGTGGCCTCCGACGGGTCCGTCCGCCAGACCTACGAGCAGGTCGCCGAGCAGTTCGCCGCCCTCGGCGACGACGACGTGCGTGCCCGCGGGGACTACGTCAGCACGAGCTACCACGACCAGGGCGTCACCTTCGACTACGAGGGCGAGGAACGCCCCTTCCCGCTCGACATCGTCCCCCGGATCATCGACGGGGCCACCTGGTCGCACGTCGAGGCCGGGGTCGCCCAGCGGGTGCGCGCGCTCGAGCACTTCCTCGCCGACATCTACGGCGCCATGCAGATCGTCACCGACCGGGTGCTCCCCCGCCACGTCGTGACGACCAGCTCGCACTACCACCGGGTCGCCTTCGGCATCCAGCCCGGCAACGGCGTCCGCGTGCACGTCTCCGGGATCGACCTCATCCGGGACGCCGAGGGCGCCTTCCGCGTGCTCGAGGACAACGTGCGCATCCCCAGCGGCGTCTCCTACGTGCTGACCAACCGGGTGGCGATGACCTCCACCCTCCCGGAGATGGTCGGGACGCACCGGATCCGCCCCGTGGCCTCATACCCGGCTCGGCTGCTGCGCGCCCTGCGGGCCGCGGCACCCAGCGGGGTCCAGGACCCCGAGGTGGTCGTCCTCACGCCAGGCCCCTACAACTCGGCCTACTTCGAGCACACCCTGCTGGCCCGGCTGATGGGCTGCCGGCTGGTCGAGGGCCGCGACCTCGTCGTCCAGGGCGGGCGGGTGATGATGCGCGACACCCAGGGCCTGCAGCCGGTGCACGTGATCTACCGGCGGGTCGACGACGACTTCCTCGACCCGGTGGCCTTCCGCAACGACTCCGTGCTGGGCTGTCCGGGCCTGCTCAACGCCGCCCGCGCCGGCAACGTGACGATCGCCAACGCGGTCGGCAACGGCGTGGCCGACGACAAGCTGATGTACAGCTACGTCCCCGAGCTGATCCGCTACTACCTCGGCGAGGAACCGCTGCTGCCCAACGTCGACACCTGGCGCCTGGAGGAGCCCGCGCACCGCGAGGAGGTCATGGACCGGCTCGACGAGCTCGTGCTCAAGCCGGTCGACGGGTCCGGCGGCAAGGGCATCGTCATCGGACCGCAGGCCGACCGGGCCGAGCTGGACGCCCTGCGCGCCCGGGTGAGCGCCGACCCGCGCGGGTGGATCGCCCAGCCGGTGGTGCAGCTGTCGACGGTCGCCACGATGGTCCCCGACGGGATGCGGCCGCGGCACGTGGACCTGAGGCCGTTCGCGATCAACGACGGCGAGAAGGTCTGGGTGCTGCCGGGCGGTCTGACCCGGGTGGCCCTCGGGGAGGGCGAGCTCATCGTCAACTCCAGCCGCGGGGGCGGGTCGAAGGACACCTGGGTGCTCTCCGGCGACGGTCGGCGCACCCGGGTCGAGCCCCGCCAGCGGCAGCGCCAGCTGCAGGTCTCCGCCGCGCCGCAGGTCGCCCTGGCCCGCTCCGAGGCCGAGCCCGCCGAGCAGGAGCAGCAGCAGCAGCAGCAGGGTCGCCAGCACCAGCAGCAGCGGCCACGACAGCGTCATGACGACCCCCGAGGAGGTATGCCGTGCTGAGCCGGATCGCGGAGTCGCTCTACTGGATCGGGCGCTACCTCGAGCGCGCCGAGGACACCTCCCGGCTGCTCGACGTGCACCTGACGCTGCTCCTGGAGGACCCGGTCCTCGACGAGGAGACCACGAGCCAGGTGTTGCTGCGCGTCATGGGCATCGACGACGAGGCCAGCCCGGACCACCAGACGGTGCTGCGGGTGCTCGGCTGGGACGAGACGTCCTCGACCTCGATGGTGGCCGCCTTCCAGGGGGCCCGCGAGAGCGCGCGCCGCTCGCGCGAGACCGTCTCGCTGGAGATGTGGGAGGCCATCAACACGACCTGGAACATGATGCGCGGCAACCGCCTGCAGCACCTGCCGGCCCACCGCGCCTGCCAGCTGCTGCGCGAGCGCTGCGCGGTGGTCGTGGGCCTGGCGGACTCCACGATGAGCCACGACGAGGGCTGGCACTACATGATGCTGGGCCGCTCGATGGAGCGCGTCGACATGACCTCGCGGATCATCGAGTCGGCGGCCTACAACGCCGACTCGCCCTCGGCGTGGACCCAGACCCTGCGCGCGTGCGGGGCCCACCACGCCTTCATCCGCACCTACCGCGGGGCGGCCACCGACCAGCAGGCGGCCGAGTTCCTCCTGCTGGACCGGCTCTTCCCCCGGTCGCTGCTGTCCGCGCTGGAGCAGGCCCAGGAGGCCCTCGTGTCCCTGGAGACGCTGCCGCGACGCGGGCGACGGCCGGACCCCGGACTGCCGGCCGCGACCGGCCTGGGCGCCGTCCACGGCCGGGCCGGGGAGGCCCACCGGATGCTGGGACGCGCCCGCGCCGAGCTCGAGTACGGCTCCCTGGAGGAGATGATGCAGACCCTGCCCGAACGGATGAGCCAGCTGCAGCGCACCTGCAGCCAGATCAACGACGCCGTGTCCACCCACTACTTCGACGGTGCCGGCCAGGCCGTCTGGCGGGCGGGGGTGCGCTGATGCTGCTCCGCGTGGTGCACCGCACCGGGTACGAGTACGCCGGGACCGCCTCCCACTCCTTCAACGAGGCCCGGATGACGCCCCGGCAGACGCTGCACCAGCAGGTGCTGCACACCAAGGTCGACATCACGCCCGTGGCGTGGACCAACACCTACACCGACTACTGGGGCACCACGGTGACCCAGTTCGAGGTCCACGAGCCGCACCCCCGGCTCATGGTCGCCGCCTCCTCGACCGTCGACGTGCAGCGCCCCAAGGTCGAGGGGCACGGGCTGGGCTGGGAGGACATCCGCTCCCCCGAGATCTTCGACGACCTCAGCGAGTACCTCCACCAGTCACCCTCGGTGCGTCCGCCGGAGGACCTGCAGGAGAAGGTCGCCGAGATCGCCGGCCGCAGCGCCACCCCCGGCGCGTGCGCCCGCGAGGTGGTGGACATGGTGCACCAGGAGATGAACTACGTCTCCGGCTCCACGGGCGTGCACACGCAGGCGTCGGAGGCGTGGGCCACCCGGTCCGGGGTCTGCCAGGACATGTCCAACCTGACCATCGGCTGCCTGCGGTCGGTCGGCATCCCCTCCTGCTACGTCAGCGGCTACCTGCTGCCCGTCCGTGAGCCCGAGGTGGGTCGTCCGTACACGGGTGAGTCGCACGCCTGGGTGCGCTGGTGGGACGGCGAGTGGGTCGGGATGGACCCCACCAACGCCATCCAGCCCGGAGAGCGGCACGTCGAGATCGGCCGCGGCCGGGAGTACGGCGACGTGCCACCGCTGCGGGGGATCTACACCGGCACGCGAAGCAGCTCGATGTTCGTCGAGGTGGAGCTGACCGCCCTGCGCTGAGCGCCCGCAGGGCGGCGCGCTCAGCCGATCGAGACGGTCGAGACGTGGTCGTCGACCGGCAGGTCCGCCTCCTCGACCACGGCGGTCACGGCGAGCTGGCCGAAGCTCAGGCCGCCCGTGTGCACGGTGAGGAAGGAGGTCTCGGCCGCGTCGGCCCCGGTGCTGATCCGCACCAGGGAGGACCGTGGTGCGAGCCGGGTGGGGTCGAGCACGACCCACCGGCCGCCGACGGCGGCCTCCACCACGGCGTGGAAGTCCATCGGCGACAGGCCGGGCGCGTAGGCGGCCACGAGGCGGGAGGGAATCCCGCGGGCCCGCAGCAGGGCCATCGTCAGGTGGGCGTAGTCACGGCACACGCCGCGGCGGGCGAGGTAGGTGTCGCTGGCACCGTCGGTGACGCGGGAGGACCCCAGGACGTAGCTCAGGTGCTCGTTGACCCAGGTGGCGACCCGCAGCACGTCCTCCTCGTCGGTGACCTCGCCGACCTCGGCCCGGGCCACGGCCTCCAGCCGGTCCAGGTCGACGTAGCGGCTGGGCCGCACCCCGCGGACGCGGTCCAGCGGAGCGACCTCCCCGGCGGCACCGCCGTCGGCGACGGTCGCCGCATACTCCACCCGCAGGTCCCCCGGCCCCACGTCGCGCAGCACGTGCCACCTCGACCCGGTCGTGGGGTCGAGCACCTCCTGGACGTCGACCTGGTCCCCGTCCAGGGTGACGACGAGTCGTTCCTCCTCGCGCCGGACGCCGTCGGCGACGGCCACCCCGAGGGTGGCCTCGACGGGGGCGGTCACGGTGGCGGTCAGGGTCGAGCTGAGACGGCGGCGCATGCGGGCCAGTGTGTCAGGCCTTCGGGCGCGGGTCCGCCGACGGCCCCGTCGCCCCCGCGTGCTGCAGCGCCCAGTGGTACATCACCACCGCCGCGGCGGCCCCGGCGTTGACCGAGCGGGTGGACCCGTACTGCGTGATCGCGAGCACGTCGGAGCACGCGGCGAGGGCCTGCGCCGACAGCCCCGGTCCTTCCTGCCCGAGGAGGAGCACGCAGTCGCGGGGCACCGCATACCCCTCCAGGGCCACCGCGCCGGCGACGTTGTCCACGCCCAGCAGGGGCAGGCCCCTCTCCGCCGCCCACGCCGCCAGGTGGGCCACGTCGGGGTGGTGGCGCTCGTGCTGGTCGCGGTCGGTGCCCAGGGCGCCGCGGCGGTTCCAGCGCCGGCGCCCGACGATGTGGACGGCCGCCGCGTTGAACGCGTTGGCGGTGCGCACCACCGAGCCGATGTTGAAGTCGTGCTCCCAGTTCTCGACCGCGACGTGGAAGCCGTGCCGCCGGGTGTCCAGGTCGGCCACGACCGCCTCGTGCCGCCAGTAGCGGTAGGCGTCCACGACGTTGCGGGCGTCGCCCTCGCGCAGGAGCTCGGGGTCCAGGTGCGCGGGCAACCGCCCCTCCTCGTCGGCGGGCCAGGCACCCTCCCACGGCCCGACCCCCACCCGGGGCGTCTCCACCGGACGCCCCCCGTCCGGCGGGGTCACGGGACGCGGCGGGCCCGGGTGGCCCGGACCCGGGAGACGACGAACCACCCGACGGCGACGACGACCGCCAGGATGACGATCCTCTGGAACACCCCGGCGTAGTCCTCCACCACGTGCCAGTTCTCGCCCAGCTGGTATCCCGCGACCACGATGAGGGTGTTCCACAGCAGGCTGCCGGCCGTCGTCAGCGTGATGAACAGCAGGACGGGCCTCCGCTCGATCCCCGCGGGCACGGAGATGAGACTGCGGAAGATCGGCACCATCCGGCCGAAGAAGACCGCCTTCGTGCCGTGCCGGCCGAACCAGGCCTCCGTCCGGTCCAGGTCCTCCAGGCTCACCAGCGGCAGCCGGCTCCACAGGGCACGGAACCGGGCCCGCCCGAAGACCGCCCCCAGGACGTAGAGGGCCAGCGCCCCCACCACCGAGCCCGTCGTCGTCCAGAAGATGGCTCCGCCCACCGTGAACGTGCCCTGGCTGGCCGTGAACCCGGCCAGCGGCAGGATCACCTCGCTCGGGAGCGGGGGGAAGAGGTTCTCCAGGGCGATGACCAGCCCCGCCCCCGGACCGCCCAGCCGCTCCATGAGGTCGACGGCCCAGCCGGCCACGCCGGTCAGCTCGGTCTGCGTGCTCACGTTCTTCTCCTTCGGTGGGCGGCGTCGATCGTCTCATCCGGACCACAGGGCCGGGCGCGCCGCCCAGCCGGGTGCGACGCGCCCCACGGGCGTCCATCCCTCGCCCGACCGGCACGTTCGCACTACGGTGGACGCAGCGCCGCAACTCCTGCGGGTGCCTCGGACGCGACCGTCCCCGGTCGCCACAGGGAGGAACGCCACATGAACGACACCACCAAGTGGATCATGATCGTCCTGCTGCTGCTGCTCATCGCGGCGGCCGTCGTCGTGCTGCTGCGCTCGCCCGGCAAGGACCGCGACGGTGGTGACGAGGCGGTCGACCGGGTCGACGACGACCGCGCCGGCGTCCAGGACAGCGGCGGGGAACGCCTCGCGGCTGCACCCGAGCGTGGCGTCTACGACCAGGAGGCCGACCACCGCGAGGGTGGCGCCCACCCGGTCGGCCAGGACGAGCCGGTCGCCGCCCAGGAGCCCTCGACGTACGACCGGCAGACCGTCGGGGAGGACGAGCCCGCGGTCGACGAGGCCCCGTCCCAGGAGCCCCCTGCCTCTGCGGGGCCGGGGACGTCGGTCGACGACAGCGTCACCTACGCCGACGACATCGAGGCGACCTCCGGCCCGGAGGCGGCCGCCGACCGGGACGCCACCGGGGACGACGACGTCGCGGCCGAGCCCTACCGACCGGAGGCGGGGGCCTACGAGGGCGGAGAGCCGGGCACCTACGCCGAGGAGAGCTACCGCCCTGGCGGCGGCGCGGGCAGCGCGGAGCCCATGGCCGACGCGGAGCCGGGGACCGCCGTGGAGCAGCACCCCACCGAGGAGCTGACCGCCGGGGACACCGAGGGGTACGGCGGACCGGCACCGGTCGCGGACACCACCCCGGACGGCGAACCCACCCCGGCGACCGACGACGACTCGGACCGGTTGACCCAGGCCGCCCGGATCGGGGCGCTGGGCGCTGCCGGCGGGGCGGTGGCGGGCGCGGCCACGACGGGGGACGGAACGGCCTCGGCGCGTCCGCTCAGCGACGAGGAGGTCTCCGCCGGGGCCCGGCACGAACCGCTCGAGGTGGGCGACCAGGAGCACCCCGAGGGCAGCACCACCTCCGCTGACGAGGTCGCGCCCGACCAGAGCCACGACGAACCGGCCGCCGACGAGCGGACCCACGACGAGCCGGTCGTCGAGGAGCGGACCCACGACGAGCCGGCCTCCGACGAACGGCCGGTCA
>DATISK010000273.1:0-1560 GCA_035581545.1 Ornithinimicrobium sp.
CACGACGATGCCGAGCACCCCGACGGCCATGAGCAGGGCGAGCACGATCTCCAGCACGGTCATGGGCCGCAAGTCTGCCAGCCGCGACCGGTCCGGCGGCCTCCGACGGCCAGGACGGTGGTGGCACGCCCCGGTCGTGAACCGCCCGCGCACGCTCGGGGGGTGCGCGGGCGGTCCACGTCCGGGGCGTGCCACCACCACCGTCCTGGTCGTCGAAGGCTGCCGGACCGGTCGCGGCTGGCAGACTTGCTGCCCATGACCGTGCTGGAGATCGTGCTCGCCCTGCTCATGGCCGTCGGGGTGCTCGGCATCGTCGTGCCGGTCCTGCCGGGGCTGATGCTCGTGGTGGTCGCCGTGCTGATCTGGGCGCTGGAGTCGCAGAGCACGGGCGGGTGGGTCGTGCTGGGCCTCACCCTGGTGCTGTTCCTGGCGGGCACCGCCCTGCAGTGGCTCGTCCCCGGTCGACGGATGCGCCGCGCGGGCGTGGGCACCAGCACGCTCGTGGCCGGCGTCGCCGCGGCGATCGTCGGCGCGTTCGTCATCCCGGTGGTGGGCCTCTTCGTCGGCTTTCCGGTGGGGATCTTCCTCATCTCGCTGGCCCGCACCCGGGACCGCAGGGAGGCCTGGGGCGCCACCCGGCACGCGCTCCGGGCGGTGGGGACCAACATCCTCATCGAGCTCGCCACCGCCTTCACGATCATCGCAGTCTGGGCCGGGACGGTCCTCCTCGTAATGTGACGTAGACCACGTTTCCCAATCCGTCGCGCCCGCCGCGGCGAACCTCCTGTGACGCCCGACGGACAACCCCGTCCGCCGGTTCCCCACAGAGGAGTCAGTCATGAAGAAGTTCACGACCGCCCTGGCCGCCCTGGCCGTGCCCGCCCTGCTCGCCGGTCCGATGGCCCTGTCGTCCTCGGCCGCGGACCACACCGAGCTGATGTCCACCCTCACCGAGCTCAACGACTCCGGCGGCAGCGGCACCGTGTGGGCCAAGGTCACCGGCAACGAGGTGTGGCTCTCGATGGAGGTCTCCGGCCTGCTCGACGGCGCGCCCCACGCCCAGCACATCCACATCGGCGGCAGCAACACCTGCCCCGACCCGATGATGGAGGGCACCGGCGCCGGCGGCGCGATCCGCACCACGGACGCGGTCGACTCCTACGGCGGCGTCGCCGTGTCGTTGACCACCGAGGGCGGCATGACCGGCCCGGACCACGGTCTCGACGTCGCCAACTTCCCGGCCATGGGGACCTACACCTACGAGCGGACCTTCGAGGTCAGCGACGAGGTGGCCGCCCAGATCGCCGCCGGTGACGGCGTCGTCGTGGTGCACGGGACCGACCACAACGGCAGCGGTGCCTACGACGGGGACCAGGAGTCCGACCTCGACCCCAGCCTGCCGTCCGAGGCCACCGACCCCGCGCTGTGCGGCACCCTCGACGTCGCGCCGATGGAGGCCCCGTCCGGTGGCGTGCAGACCGGTGGCGGCAGCACCCAGGGTATGGAGCAGGGCGGCCTGATCGCGGCCGGTGCGCTCCTGGCCGCCGTGGGCGCCGGGTC
>DATISK010000274.1:0-10866 GCA_035581545.1 Ornithinimicrobium sp.
CGTTGGCCTACGAGGTCGACCCGGCCGGGTTCATGACCCGGGCCCGCCGTGCGGCGGCCGACCGGGGTGTGTCGCTGCGCCCGGCCCCGGACGTGATGGGACTGCTGTGCGCCCGGTTGCCGGCCGCGCAGGCGATCGCGACCCCCCAGGTGCTGCGCACCCACGCAGCGGGTGCCCGCGCCGCCGGCGACCCGCGCACCCTGAACCAGCTGATGGCCGACGAGCTGGTCGCCCGGGTCACCGGCCGCACCGTCGTGGACGGCATCGACGTCGAGATCGGCCTGGTCCTGACCGACGCCACCCTGCTGGCCGGGGACAGCGCCGCGGCCGACCTGACCGGGTACGGGCCCCTGCCCGCCGACCTGGCTCGCGAGCTGCTCACCCCCACCACCGACACCCAGGACACCGACACCCAGGACGTCCCGGACGACCATGACGGCACCGGGAACCCGCAGGTCGGCGACGACCATGACGGGGAGCACCACGCCGGCGACGAGGACCGGCCAGCCCGTGGGCGGCAGCAGGCACCGGGGCCCTGCCCGGCCGGTGGCCGGTGCACCGACGCAGGGTGCACCGCGGTCCACGGCGGCACACCCCCCGGACCGCCCCCACCGACCCTGCCCACCCGCACCCGCAGCACGACCAGGCCCGCCACCGGCAGCACCACCGGCGCCGGTGCCCCCGGACAGGGAGGCCGGGCCGTCCCGGGCCCGGACCCGGGCGTGGCCCGGGCGGCCAGGGTCTGGCTGCGCCGGCTGTACGCCGACCCGGTCACCGGCACCCTGACCGTGCGCGACCCTCGCCGCCGCGTCTTCACCGGCACCCTGCGCGCCACCCTGATCGCCCGCGGCCGCTACTGCGCCCACGCCTGGTGCGGCGCCCCGATCCGCCACCTCGACCACATCACCCGCTACCGCGACGGCGGCACCACCACCGCCGACAACGCCCGCGGCCTGTGCGCCCGCTGCAACCTGGCCCGCGAACACCCCCGCCACACCGACCCACCACCAGAGACCTACCAGGACCCACCCCCGCTCCTGGACACCTTCCACGGCCGACCACCGGCCAACGCCCCACCACCACGCACCGACGACGCCCACGACGACGAGGACGACCCCCTCCGCCGGAGCGCCTGAGCGCGCAGGTCCCTCCCGAGGCCACCACGCAGGCGATCTGGCCGGCCCAGCCGTCAGGAGGACGAGGGGTGCGACGCGGGGGGCGGAGCTGCGCCGTGGCGCGCCA
Organism: Ornithinimicrobium sp.; assembly: GCA_035581545.1. Classification (GTDB taxonomy): domain Bacteria; phylum Actinomycetota; class Actinomycetes; order Actinomycetales; family Dermatophilaceae; genus Ornithinicoccus. Next base: position 1,243 of record DATISK010000274.1, read on the forward strand.
GCGCCAGCGCCGCGAGGACCGACCGGGCCTTCGTCAGCGTCTCCCGCAGCTCCTCGTCCGGGTCGGACAGAGCGGTGACCGCGCCACCGACCCCGAAGGTGACGTCACCCTCGTGCCAGGTGGCCGTCCGGATGACGATCGAGGTGTCCATCGACCCGTCGAGGCCGATCCACCCGACCGCCCCGGAGTAGACGCCCCGGGCCGCACCCTCCAGCCGGTCGATGATCTCCATCGTCCGCACCTTGGGCGCACCGGTCATCGATCCGCCCGGGAAGCAGGCCCGCAGCACGTCCGTCGCACCCATGCCCTCGACCAGCCGTCCCCGCACCGTCGAGACCAGCTGGTGCACCGTCGCATAGCTCTCGACCGCGAAGAGCTCCGGCACGTGCACGCTCCCGGGACGGCACACCCGGTGCAGGTCGTTGCGCAGCAGGTCCACGATCATGAGGTTCTCGGCGCGGTCCTTCTCCGCCGCCACCAGGTCGGCGGCGAACGCCGCGTCCTCCTCGGGATCGGCGCCCCGCGGGCGGGTTCCCTTGATCGGTCGCGCCTCGACGAGCCCGTCCGCGGCGAGCGAGACGAACCGCTCGGGTGAGCACCCGAGCACGCTGAGGTGCGGCGAGCGCAGCCACACCCCGTGCGGCACCGGGCTGACCGTCCTCATCGCGCGGTAGAGCTCGTCCTCGGCGACTCCGGTGTCCTGCGCCGACCAGGTCGTCGTGAGGCAGATCTCGTAGGACTCACCGCGGGCGATCTGCTCCTGGCACCGGCGGACCAGGTGCAGGTATGCGGCCGCGTCCTCCCGCGGGGAGGGTCCGCCCGCACCGGGGCGGGGGGGTTCCTCCCCCCGGCGGGCGGGCTCGACCTCCGGGCGGACGGCCTCCTCCCCCGGGCGGGCGGGCACGACACGAGAGCGACCCCCCTCACTCCCGGTGCGCGACGCCTCCACCACGGCGCGCACCTGGTGGACCCAGCCCCGCTGCTGCTCGGCGACCGGGCCGGGCACCTCCTCCTCGAGCCACACGGCCCACACGTCGCCCGAGCCGTGGTCGAGGACGACGCCCCGGTCGGCGAGGAGGAGCCAGGCGTCCGGCCATGGCGAGCGGTGGGCCGCCGCACCCCCCGTCTCCGCCTTCAGCTCGTAGCCCAGGTAGCCGACGAGGCCCGGCCGCCATCCGAACGGCACCTCCGGCACCGCACCTGCGAGCTCCCAGCGGGAGAGCTCCTCGTCGACCCGGTCCAGCAGCGGCCGCCCCTCCCCGACGCGATGGGTGAGCTCGTGCGCGAGCGGCCCCTCTCCGTCGACGACGACCGACCAGCCGGTGCCGTCCGAGGCGTCCAGCCAGACCGACGTCGGCGACCCGCCGACGAGCCGCTCCCTCAACGTCCACGGGTCGACGGGGCCGGTCATGCGGCATACCTCGACCCGCACCCGCCTTCCACCGCCCCGGGTGGGGTGGGGGGCCAGCGCGTCACCCACCGCCACCGTCCCGACGTCCGGGCCTGGGTCGGAGAGGTCGACGCCGGCCAGCCGCAGGAAGTTGGCCACGATGAGCTCCCCGTGCTCGGACAGGACCGACTCGGGGTGGAACTGCACCCCCCATCTCGCGGCCGCGGGGTCTGCGAGCGCCATCACCGAGCCGTCGTCCGTGGCGCGCGCACAGACCCGCAGGCCGGACGCCAGCGGCTCGGCCACCTCCAGGGAGTGGTAGCGCACCACCCGCAGCGGGTCGGGCACCCCGGCGAACAGCCCCGTCCCGTCGTGGGTGACCTCGCTGACGATCCCGTGCCGCGGCAGCGACATCTCCGCGACCCGGTCCCCGGCCCGGTGAGCGATCCCCTGGTGGCCCAGGCAGACGCCCAGCACCGGCACGTCCCGCTGCCCCAGCGCCAGGTCGGACAACCCCATGTCGGCCGCGACCTGCGGGCGTCCGGGGCCCGGACCGACCACGATCGCGGCGAACCGGGTCAGGTCCTGGGCGGTGGCGGGGTGGTCGTGCCCCCACACCACCGGCGGCCGCCCCAGGACCCGGTGGAGCAGGTCCGCGACGTTGTAGGTGAAGCTGTCGACGTTGTCGACCAGCAGGACAGGACGGTCCACGCGCGGCTCAGCGGCGGGGTCGCAGCCGGACCGGTGGCAGCGGTGGCGCGGGGAGCGGGTCTCCCGGGTGGTCGAACGCGCCGAAACGGCCGCCCGCGACCCGGCCCAGCTCGGCCTGCCACTCCTCACGGGCCTGCACGACCTCGTCGTGGCTGCGTCCGACGAAGTTCCACCACATGACGATCTCCTCGCCGAACGGCGCGCCGCCGAGCAGCACCACCCGCGCGCCGTCGGCCCCGGCCGCCAGCTCCACGCTGGCCCGGCCCACCGGGAGGTGGAGCAGGTGGGCCGCCGGCACGTCCTCCCCGTCGACGCGCACCTCCCCACGGTCCAGCAGCACCCCGTGCTCGAAGGCCTGGTCGACCTCGAGCACCAGGGCGGCGTGCGGACGCAGCACGATCTCGGCCCCCAGGAGCGGGGAGTACGTGGGCACGGGGCTGACCAGGCGGGTCGGCCCGGCCGGGTCCCCGGCGGCGTCCCCGAACGGGTCACCCCCCGCAGCGGCCCCGGACACGCCCAGCCCACCCAGGAACACGCTGACCACCGCGCCGGGCAGCTCCACCGGCTCGGGGACGTGGTGGACGAACGACGCGGCGACGTCGGCGTGCTCGGCCGGCAGCGCGGTCCACAGCTGCACCCCGTGCAGGACGTCGGTCGAGGCCGTGGACACCTCGCTGTGGCACACCCCGCGACCGGCCGTCATGAGGTTCAGCTCGCCGGGCACCACCAGCGCGTGGGCACCGGTGCTGTCCCGGTGCTCGATCTCACCCTGGAACAGCCAGGACACCGTCTGCAGGGCCGTGTGCGGATGGGGCGGGACGACCATCCCGCCGGACTCGCCGACGGGGTCGGGGCCGTAGTGGTCCACGAAGCACCAGGCTCCCACCATGGTCCGGCCCCGGGCCGGGAGCGTCCGGCGCACCCGCATCGCCCGCGGGCCGCCCAGCGGCACCTCCCGGGGCGGGACCAGCGCGGGGCGGTCGTGCTCCTCGTCGCCGCAGACCCGCTCGGGCGGGTCCTTCTCCAGGGTGCTCATCCCCCCAGTGTGGCAGCGCGTCCCCGCCCACGTGATGCACGTCATCACGTCGTAGATCGTCGGCCGGGGGAAGATTCCCGGTCCGCCGGACGCTGTTCCGGACATGACTCCGCCCACCCCGCCCCACCGCGTCGTCGTCGTCGGCTCCGGCTTCGGTGGCCTGTTCGCCACCAAGGCTCTCGACGAGCCGGAGGTCGCGGTGACCATGGTCGCCCGGACCAGCCACCACCTCTTCCAGCCGCTGCTCTACCAGGTGGCCACCGGGATCCTGTCCGAGGGCGTCATCGCGCCGACCACGCGCGACGTGCTGGCCGACCAGGACAACGTGCAGGTCATGCTGGGCGACGTCACCGAGATCGACCTGGAGGCCCGCACCGTGATCGCGGGCACCGTGGGTCAGGAGACGGTCTACCCCTACGACAGCCTCATCGTCGCCGCCGGCGCCAACCAGTCCTGGTTCGGCAACGACGGCTTCGCCGAGTTCGCCCCCGGCATGAAGACCATCGACGACGCGCTGGAGCTGCGCGGCCGCATCTACGGCGCCTTCGAGATGGCCGAGGTGGCCGCCGCCTCCGGCCGGCACGAGGCGGTCCGCCGGCTGCTCACCTTCGTCGTCGTGGGCGCCGGCCCCACGGGCGTGGAGATGGCCGGCCAGCTCGCCGAGCTCTCCCGGCGCACCCTGACCAAGGAGTTCCGGCACATCCAGCCCGGTTCTGCGCGGATCGTGCTCATCGACGCGGCCGACGCCGTCCTCGGCAGCTTCGGCCTGGGGCTGGCGGAGCGCACCCGCCGCGACCTGGAGAAGGTCGGCATCGAGGTCCGTCTGAACACCATGGTCGTCGACGTCGACGCGGGGGGCCTGCAGGTGCGGACGCAGGACGGCACCACCGAACGGATCGAGGCGACCACCAAGGTGTGGGCCGCCGGCGTCCAGGCCAACCCGCTGACGAAGACCCTGGCCGAGCAGTCCGGCGCCGAGCTGGACCGCGCCGGCCGGATCAGGGTCAACCCCGACCTCACCCTGCCCGGACACCCCGAGGTGTATGCCATCGGCGACATGGTGGCCATGGAGGGCGTCCCCGGGGTCGCCCAGGGTGCGATCCAGATGGGCCGGCACGCGGCCGACCAGCTGCTGCGCCGCCTGCGGGGCCAGGAGACCGGCCAGGCGTTCTCCTACTTCGACAAGGGCTCGATGGCCACGATCTCCCGCTTCCGCGCGGTGATGAAGCGCGGCCGCATCGAGCTGACCGGCGTGCCCGCCTGGGTGGCCTGGCTCGCGGTCCACCTCTTCTACATCATCGGCTTCAAGTCGCAGGTCACCACGCTGATGCACTGGGCGGTCAGCTTCGTGGGCCGCGACCGCTCCGAGCGCACCGTCACCGAGCAGCAGGTGCTGGCGCGGCTGGCGATGGAGTACCTCGGCGAGGACTTCCTGCGCACCTCCCTGCGCCAGGACCCGGTGGAGCGCCGGACCCTCGGCCAGCAGCCCGCCGACCCGCGTCCCGAGGAGCCCGCCGCCGGACCGGGCGACGGGACGCCGTAGCCCGGCGCCGACCCGTTCACCCGGCGGGTCGCCGCATCGGCAGGTGCGCGATCCCGTCCTCGAGGAAGTCCGCCCCCGACCTCACGAAGCCGAACCGGGCGTACCACCCCTCCAGGTAGGTCTGCGCGTCCAGCACCACCTCCGCCGCCCCCGCACGTCGCAGCGCCTCGTGGACCAGCGCGTCCGCATACCCCTGCCCGCGGTGGTCCCGTGCGGTGGCGACCCGCCCGATCCTGCGCACGCCGCCCCTGTCGGTGAGCAGCCGCAGCGTCGCCACCGGGGCGCCGTCGACCTGGACCCAGAGGTGCTCGGTCCCCTCCTCCGCGTCCCGCCCGTCCACCTCGGGGTAGGCGCACTCCTGCTCGACGACGAAGACGTCCACCCGCAGCCGGAGCAGGTCGTGCAGCGTCGTCGGGTCGAGGTCGCGCAGGCGTGCGGCACGGACGTCGGGAGCCATGGAGGGAGGGTATGACGTCGCGCCGGTCGGGCGGGCCCCTCCGGTGCCGTGGTGGGAGTGCCGGCTGCGGCATACCGTGCTCCTATGCCGATCGAGCCCGTCGACGCCCTGCGCCGCATCGCCTACCTGCTGGAGCGGCACCGCGAGTCGACCTACCGGGTCGAGGCCTACCGCACGGCGGCGGCCGCCATCCTGCCGCTGGGCGAGGACGAGGTCCGCCGCCGGGTCGAGGCGGGCCGGCTGCGCGAGATCGCCGGGGTCGGGGCCTCCACCTCGGCGGTGATCGAGCAGGCGGTGGCCGGGCGGGTCCCCGACAAGCTGGCGGAGCTGGAGCGCACGCACGGCGGGCCGCTGGTCGAGGGCGGCGAGCAGCTGCGGGCGCACCTGCGCGGCGACCTGCACACGCACTCATCCTGGTCCGACGGCGGGTCACCGGTCGAGGAGATGGTGGCCTCGGCGATGGAGGTGGGGCACGACTACGTCGCGCTGACCGACCACTCCCCCCGCCTGACGGTGGCCAACGGCCTGACCGCCACCCGGTTGCGCCGCCAGCTCGAGGTCGTCGACGCGGTCAACGCGCACACGGGCGGGGCGTTCACGCTGCTGAGGGGGATCGAGGTGGACATCCTCGACGACGGTTCCCTCGACCAGGACCGGGACCTGCTGGCGCAGCTCGACGTGCGGGTGGCCTCCGTGCACTCCAAGCTGCGGATGGAGAGCGCGGCGATGACCCGCCGGATAGTGGCCGCGGTGCGCGACCCGCTGACCAGCGTGCTGGGGCACTGCACCGGGCGCCGGGTCATGCCGCGGGCCGGTGACCGGGGCGGGCAGGGCGGCAGCGGCGGGCGCACCCGGCCCCCGAGCGAGTTCGACGCCGAGGCCGTGTTCACCGCCTGCGTGGAGGCGGGCACGGCGGTGGAGATCAACTCCCGGCCGGAACGGCAGGACCCGCCCGACGAGCTCCTGGGCCTCGCGCTGGAGCTGGGCTGCCTGTTCACGATCAGCACCGACGCGCACGCCCCGGGCCAGCTGGACTTCCTGGCCTACGGGTGCGAACGGGCCCAGCGGCTGGGCGTGCCGCCGGAGCGGGTGGTCAACACCTGGCCGCTCGAGGAGCTGCTGGAGTGGTCCCGGCCCCGCCGGTGAGCGTGCCGGGGACCGGCGCCGGTCGGACGGCTCCGGAATGCCCGGGCGGGGGTCCCCTGTTGGCCCTGACATGCGTATCGCACTCATCGGAGCCCACGGCAACATCGCCACCCTCGCCGGTCCCCTGCTGCAGCAGGCGGGACACCGGGTCAGCGGGATCGTCCGCAACCCCGACCACGAGGCCGACGTCCGCGAGGCCGGGATGGAGCCGGTCGTCGCCGACGTCGAGCAGCTCGACGTGTCCGGACTCACCCGGCTGCTGGCCGGCCACGACCTGGTGATCTGGTCCGCGGGGGCCGGTGGCGGCGACCCGCAGCGCACCCTGTCCGTGGACCGGGACGCGGCGGTGCGGTCGATCGACGCCGCCCAGGCGGCGGGCGTGGGTCGCTACGTCATGGTCTCCTACGCCGGGTCCAGGCCCGACCACGGTGTGCCGCAGGACAACCCGTTCGCCACCTACGCCGAGGCCAAGGCCACCGCGGACATGCACCTGCGCGACAGCGACCTGGGGTGGACGATCCTGGGCCCCAGCGGCCTGACCGACGACCCGGGCACCGGGGCGGTCGAGCTGGTGACGGCGGACGGCACCGGCCACCCCGCCGACGGCTTCGAGGGCGGGCAGGTGCCGCGGGCCGACGTGGCCGCGGTGCTCGCCGCGGTGGTCGGGCGCCCGGACCTGGTGGGCACGACGCTGGTCTTCAACGGTGGGACCGTGCCGGTCGAGGAGGCCCTCGACGCCGTCGCCGGTGGAATCGCAGGCCGTCCGGCCGACGCCTGACCGCGACGTCACGGGCGCCCGATCGTGGCATTTTGGCGTCCGGCCCGGCATCCCGTATGCTCTCTCACTGTCCTCAACGGAACCGAGCAGGGCTTCTGAGCGAGGGACCGGGCAGGACAGGGCCCCATCGTCTAGTGGCCTAGGACCCCGCCGTTTCACGGCGGTAACACGGGTTCGAATCCCGTTGGGGATGCACACAGGTCTCGTCCTGTTACGAGGCCCCGTAGCGCAGTTGGTTAGCGCGCCGCCCTGTCACGGCGGAGGTCGCGGGTTCGAGTCCCGTCGGGGTCGCAGAGAGTGCGGCGTGGTTCCTGGTCCACCGGACCGGAGCCACGCCTCTGCACTACTCCGGGCCAGGTAGCTCAGTTGGTACGAGCGTCCGACTGAAAATCGGAAGGTCGGCGGTTCGACCCCGCCCCTGGCCACGGCGACAAGCCGCGGGGCGCCCCTGAGGCCCCCGCGGCTTTCGCGTCTCCGGGCCCAGGGGCCGCCGCAGGTCCTCCCGCCCACCCGGCGTCGCCCGTCGGTGCGTGTGATTTAGGGCACGTCGTGCTTCCGCAATTGCTTCCACCCCCTCTCCTGTGCTGAAGTAAGGGTTGCCTTGCCTCAGCGATGATGCGCAAGCACTTCCTGTCGCATCACCCCGTCGCACCACACTCAGGAGAACCGATGACGATCCGCGCCACGCGCACCGTTGCCGCCCTCGCCGTGCTCGGTCTCGGCCTCACCGCCTGCGGGACGGACGCCGAGCAGCCGGAGGAGCCCACGACCGGCGCGGCCGGCTCCGACGACGCCGCCGCCACCGACGACGCCGGCAGCACCGACGCCGCCGCGGGCGACGTCGGCGACGGGACGGTGACGCTCTACAGCGGGCGCAACGAGGACCTGGTCCAGCCGGTCCTGGACGCCTTCACCGAGGAGACCGGGATCGAGGTCGAGGTCCGCTACGCCGACACCGCCGCCATGGCCGCCCAGATCCTGGAGGAGGGGGACAACTCCCCCGCCGAGGTCTTCCTCGCCCAGGACGCCGGGGCGCTCGGCGCCGTCGCCAAGGAGGGTCGCCTGCTCGAGCTGCCCCAGGAGACCCTCGAGCTGGTCCCGGAGACCTACCGGTCCCAGGACGGCGACTGGGTCGGCCTCACCGGCCGTGCCCGGGTGCTCGTCTACAACGAGGACGCGGTGGCGCAGGACGAGCTGCCGACCTCGGTGCAGGAGCTGACCCAGGACGAGTGGGCGGGTCGCGTCGGCATCGCCCCGACCAACGCCAGCTTCCAGTCCTTCGTCACCGCCATGCGGGTCCTCGAGGGCGACGACACCGCCCGGCAGTGGCTGGCCGACATGGCCGCCAACGACCCGCAGATCCGGGAGAAGAACGGCATCATCGTCGCCGACGTCGACTCCGGTGCGATCGACGCCGGTCTGGTCAACCACTACTACCTCTACGAGCTCGCCGAGGAGCAGGGCGTCCCGGTCGAGGACCTGTCCGCCGCGCTGCACTTCTTCCCCGACGGCGACACCGGTGCCCTGGTCAACATCTCCGGCATCGGTCTGGTGGACGAGCAGCCGGACGGTGACGCCCAGGCCCTCGTGGACTACCTGCTCTCCGAGGCGGGGCAGACCTACTTCGTGGAGAACACCCCCGAGTACCCCATGGTCGAGGGGGTCGAGCCCGACCCCTCGCTGCCCTCGCTGGAGAGCCTCGACGTGCCGGACATCGACCTCAACGACCTCGACGACCTGCAGACGACCATCGAGATGATCACCGAGGCGGGGCTGCTCTGACCCGACGACCGCACCCGGCGCTCACCGGCGGGGCCCTCGTGGCCACCGCGGTGGCGCTCATCCCCCTGGGCTATCTGCTGCTGCGGACGGCCCAGGGGGGTCTGTCGTCCTGGTGGGACACGGTCGTCACCCCCCGCACCGCCACCCTGGCGAGCACCTCGCTGCTGCTCGCCGCGGTCGTCACCCTCGCCTGCCTCGTGATCGGCGTCGCCGGGGCCTGGCTGGTCACCCGCTCCGACGTCCCCGGCCGCCGGCTCTTCGCGGTGCTGCTGGCCCTGCCGCTCGCCGTCCCCAGCTACGTCGCCGCCTTCACCTGGGTCTCCGTCGCGGACCTGTGGGCGGCCGACCCGGGCACCCGCTTCGAGGGGTTCACCGCGGCCGCGGTCGTCCTCACGCTCTACACCTACCCCTACGTCTACCTCCCCGTCGCCGCCGCGCTCGTGCGCGTCGATCCCAGCCAGGAGGAGGTGGCGCGCTCGCTCGGTCACGGGCCGCTGCAGACCCTGCTCACGGTGACCCTGCCCCAGGTGCGGCCGGCGATCGCGGGCGGCGGGCTCCTGGCCGCGCTCTACGTCCTGTCCGACTTCGGCGCCGTCTCGATCCTGCGGCTGGACACCTTCACCCGGGCGATCTTCACCGCCTTCAGCGTCGGCTTCAACCGTTCGCTGGCGCTCACCCTGGCCACCCTGCTGGTGCTCCTGACCCTGGCCATCCTGTGGGGCGAGGGACGCACCCGCCGCGCCGGCGCCCGGTTCGCCGCGCCGCAGGCGGACCGCCCGGC